>JAZUKB010000016.1:0-2836 GCA_045643085.1 Candidatus Cryptobacteroides sp. | reverse complement strand
GAGGGCACGAGTTTTCGTAAACTATTACTTTTTGGATATTGACGCTATATGTAGAATCAGGGTTTAACAGCCTCAGGGAGACCCAGTGTTTTCCGTTTTCCAAACCATATCTGTAGAAAACATCCAGTTTACGCAATCTGTATTCGGCAGGCATTTCAACCACCTCGACGACCTCGCCATCAAGGGAGACTTCGATCCGGGCAGTATAGACATCATCGTTTTTGCCGGTATTTATGACCTCTCCCTTGATTACAAAAGCTGATCCATTAAAGACAACGTTGAGACTGTCTGTCAGGGCTGCATCGATGGGTATCTGCTCTTTCAGCCTGATACCCTCGAAAGACTGTTCATATTGAACGGGAGATGGCTCCTGTATACTTACCAGGGTTTCACCTTGTTTTTGACAGGATTCAGTTCCAAGCGCATCCTTCAACAACTCCAAATTCTTTTTGCAAACATCATTCAGACTCAATGATGTATATGGGAAAGGGATGTCGGAAATCAGCTCCGCACTCCTGCGAAAATCCTCCGGAATAGCTTCATATCCATATATTACGCCAAGTATTCCGGCAGCAGTTGCCGGGTTGCAATCCGAATCCTGGCCACAGCGTGTCGAAATTTCCATAGTATTAAGGAAATTCCCTTCTCCATACAGAAGGCCAATGACGACATATGCGGCATTGATGGTCGCATCAATGTCAAAATCATTCCAGACTCCGTCCGGACAGCCGACATCATTGCTATACTTCTCCTGCACCATATCCCAGCATTCTTTCCAGTGCTTCGGATGGTGACGGTGGAACTCCAATACGTCATCTATACAGTTACGGAACTTTGTTCCTTCGGGAATCATACGCGCAGCTTTTCTGACGATCTTTTCCACATCGTCATAGACGTAAGCATAGGAATACATTGCGGCAGTGAACACGCCCCCGTACCATCCGTCTCCATAGTTCATGATGTGCCCTATAGTGTTGCAGAAACGGGCTGCTATGTCCGGCCTTCCGGGAGTCAGCATCCCTATGAAGTCTGATTCTATCTGGAAATCAATATCATCGGCATGCGGGTTGTTTTTCCAGAATCCGGATTCAGGAGGCATGCAACCATGCAATATGTTGTACCGGGCTGCCTGATTGGCATGCCAGAGAAGATACGGAGCGTTTGCGAATTTTTCGGCATACAGTTCCTGACCGGCATCGATGCCATGCTCTGCCATCACCTCCAGGAAGGTCAGATCCATATACACGTCATCATAAAGACCCGGACGATTGACAAACATATCGTAAATATATTTGTCGTACCAGTTCAGTGATACTGAATCCGGAATAGTCCGTCCTTTGTATTTAAACTCAGTGGGCCCGCCATACGTGCACCCTATGGTTTGCGCATACCATCCTCCGCGTATTTTGTCTATCAGGGTATTGTCATCCAGCGTTACGATTTTAGTACAGGATGGAAGAATTGCAATGCTACAAACAAATAGCTTGAATATGCTTTTCATAAGCGGTAAAAATTGATATGCGAAATTTCTATATTGGCTCAATCGTATGCCCGTCGCATTTCAGAGATACGGATTCCTTCAGGTGTTCGGAAAGTTCCTCCTCTGTTATCCTGTATATCTTGGGCGTATTCGCCCGTGGAAAGCGGTCGAAGAAGGGGTCGATGCTGCCGTACCACTCCATTTCAGAAATTTTGTAGTACTTTGGAAGAAGTCTGTATAGCTCGAATATTTTCGTGGACGCGCATACGGTAACTCCCCTTTTCCCGTCCGGGAATGTGGAAACGCAGAGGTAATGCTTCTTATATTGCGTACTTCCATTCCTTACAAGGTTCTGCTCCGGCTCGCCGCGATGGCGCACTGTAATGTGCCTGCCGTACTTCTGATTAATGGTATCCATTATACGGCGGAAAGTCTCTCCGTGGACGGATGAATCGCGAAGATTGCGATAGGCGATGTAATAGTGAATCATCTCGTGAATGACCACATCCTCCAGCTCCTCTTGCGGCAGGTCAAATCCCGTGCTGATCTTCAGGCGGAAGTCATAATGGGATGAGACTATGCCGAAGAGGCCATAACGGGATTTGTATTCCATTTTTCCGAGGAAAGTCCCGGCCTTCGTGAGTACAATCGGCACAGCAGGCAACCCTCCATCAAAGCACAAAGCGTTGAAGTGGTCAAAGGTCTTTTGGACGAATGGTACGGAAGCAATCATATCTCAAGCCATTCAACTTCTCCGGGAGATCCACATATTTCTCAAGATTGACAATCCTGTCCTTCAGTGCCCTGTCAGCCTCTTCCAGATTGAAGATGTCTACGCTGTGGTCTGAGGCGGACTGTTTCAGGGAACTGATGTCGCTCCTTATCTGACCGAGGTTGGAGATGCTGGAGGTTATGCCTGAAATCTGGCTGTTGATTGAAGCAATCTGCCCGTTCTCGATGCCGTCAACTTTCTTCTCAAGGTTGTCAAGCCGCTCGTTGATTTTCGAGCAGGACCCCAGCAGTCCCACCGTCAGGGTCGCAACAGTAAACATTAATAGTATTCGTTTCATTTGATATTTTTGGTTATTATTGTCTAACGTGTTGATATATACGAAATTACCCTCCCCTTGCGGGGAGGGTAATCCTCAAATCAAGGCATCTGCCCCAAAGGTACACATTTATTCTTTATTTGCAAGTCTCTTGTAGGTATTCAACCTCCATTGTGCAAATTCCTGTGTCTTTTCGAAGAGTTCGGCGGCATTTTCCGGGAACGACTTGGCCAGGGAAGCGTAGCGGACCTCACCCTTGAGGAAATCCTGGAACTTGCTCCAGTCGGGCTCCTTGCTGTCGAGGGTG
>JAZUKB010000015.1:0-2167 GCA_045643085.1 Candidatus Cryptobacteroides sp. | reverse complement strand
AGATGAGGACGGTACCAAGTACATAGAACTCAATATCAAGGAAGAAGGCACTCTGTACGACCAGATTGACGAAAAACACCTGCTCTTCACCGGTTCCGACTATACCCTCCTGGAGATATATACCAAAGTGTGGGTAGAAGGCGGTGAGGCTTCCAAGCAGGAAATTGTCCTCTGGGAAGGCGAAGCCATTGCCGATGACTGGGGAAATCAGCCATACCTTCTCAGTGATGGCGGAGTCGAACTTCAGGCAGCCGGAGCACAGGTCGGCCAGGAGATAAGGTTCTATATCACTCCCACTGACACTTTCTGGCAGTTGGAAATCGTAGAGGGACACTGGAGCGGTGTTACATACGCTGCTTACAGTTCTCCCGATGCTGATGACGGCGGCAGATTCACGGCATGGGATCTTGATGCCAATGGAGGTTACGTTCCCCTGACAATTACTCAGGAGATGCTTGATGCAGCATACGTCCAGCAATGGTGGGGCGGAACCTTTATCGGGAACGCCGATAATGTCAAGATAACCAAGATCACACTGTATTAATCCTTATATCCTAATCGAGGGCGGTCGGCTGGCTCTGACCGCCCTCTTTTTTATTACAGGCGTTTTTCCTATATTTGTCTGGTAAAGCATATCGTATGAAAAGATTGTTCCATCCGTTTGTTCTGGCTTGTGCACTTGTCTTTGCGCTTGCTTCGTGTGAACTGACCCCTTACGCGGGCCAGGATTCAAAACAGGAGAAGAAAGGAGATGAAGGAAAGGAAGAGGGTGATGATGAAGGTGATGAGCCTCAGGACAAATTGTCCACGGCTTTCCTGAATGCAAAGGAGATCGTAGCCGCAATGGGTGCAGGCTGGAATCTCGGCAATACCCTCGATGCGAACTCGGGGGACACTACTAACATGTGGATTGAAGGCTGGGGACCGAGCGGAGTCTCGGACTATGAAAAGGCCTGGGGTCAGGTTCCTCCTACAAAGGCGCTGTTCAAGATGCTCAGGGAAAAGGGCTTCCGCTCTATCCGCGTGCCTGTGACCTGGTATCCGCATATGGGTACGAAGTTCAATACACAGATTGTAAACAACCAGCCGTTGTGGCGACCTTCGGTAAATCCTGTGGGATATACTGTGGATCCGGTCTGGATGGCAGAAGTCAAAAGAGTCGTGGATGCCGTTCTTGAGGCGGATATGTACTGCATCATCAACATCCATCACGACACCGGTACGGCCAATACGCATTGGCTCGTTGCCAGCAGCGACAACTACAGCCAGAGTTGTGAACGTTTCAAGGGCCTTTGGACGCAGATTGCAGAGACCTTCAAGGACTATGACGGCCGTCTCCTTTTCGAATCTTTCAACGAGATGACCGATGCCGCCGATTCCTGGTGCTTCGCATCATACGGCACTCCGGCTCGCTATGATGCCGCTATGGCAGCCGATGCATACGCCACCATCAATGCCTACAATCAGGATTTCGTGACCGCCGTAAGGGCTACGGGCGGGAACAATGCCGAAAGGAACCTCGTTGTGAACACCTATGCCGCATGCAGCGGTGAAGGAAGTTGGAACGCTCATCTAAAAGATCCTCTCCAGCAGATGAAACTGCCCGAAGATGCCGCTCAGGACCATCTGATTTTCCAGGTGCATTGCTATCCCGAATTCTCTACTCTGAATGATGGCAAGAAAAAGGTCGATGACATTGTAGGCAGTTTGAGTTCGATTCTTGCGCCCAAAGGGGCTCCGGTCATCATAGGCGAATGGGGCGCCGGCGGAAATTCCGGAATCAGATATGATCAGAACAAACCGGCCTATCTCTCATTCGCCAAATATTTTACAGAGCAGGCGACAAGAAGCAATATCGCAACGTTCTACTGGATGGGAATATGCGACGGGCAGGACAGGGCGGTGCCTAAATTCACTCAGGAAGACCTGGCTGACGCCATAATTTCCGGAACAGTAGAAGAAAACTGATATAGCCCGGAGCGGTACGCTCTACCGGTTCACGACAGGTGCCCTGTCATACACGCTTTGCAGCGTATATTCGGGGTCTTCGCTTGTCGCTCCCTTCACCATAGCTTTGATGACATCTTCCGAGTAACGGATGTAGGCCCCTGTGCCGTGGTTGAAATATCCGTGGCTTTCACGCCCGGTTCCGGTTGAGCCGTTATCC
>JAZUKB010000014.1:0-68342 GCA_045643085.1 Candidatus Cryptobacteroides sp. | reverse complement strand
AACTTAAGTCAACATTATTCCTAAGTTGTTCATAATGCAAAAAACTATACGCCTTCAGTCCTTCAGCTTTTTCAACGACAAGCATAATTTTGTACGCCCTCGCCAAACCCTCCATAAATTTCTTATCCTTGGAGTACTTTTTATACTTATTGTTATGGCCCGTTTCTATTAACTCTTTCAGGTCATCATCAGCAATATTAACTTTCATACAGCATAGTAATATATTTATTGCAAGCCACTGCAAATATAGGTAAAATTCCCAAATAATGGAATTTTTTGTAAAATTTTATTCCGAATCTGAATAAAATAGTTACCTTTGCAACCCCAAATATATGATTATGGCTCAGAATAAATTCCGAATTACTCAGAAAGATTTCCTTATTGCAAATCGCAGAGCATCACGGCTTGAGGAAATTGAAGCTCATGGCCATCCGGTTATTTCCAGAACCATGACCTACAAGTCAAAAAAGATCTATGACCGAAAACAGTTCAAGAGAGCTGCCATCAAGAGCGATGACAGCTCTTATTGTTTCCAATCATCCATAGAAAAATCATCATAGACTCCAACTGGAGTCCAAGAATTACCCCGAAAAATACATAGATATTCACTATCTTTGCATCGTTATGCCTGACAGCAATTTCATAGACTATGTAAAGATTTACTGCGCTTCCGGACACGGGGGAGCGGGATCCACCCACCTCCACCGCGCAAAGTACGTCGCAAAGGGCGGCCCTGACGGCGGCGACGGCGGCAGGGGAGGCCATATCATACTGCAGGCTGATCCGCAATTCTGGACACTCATCCATCTCAAATACCGCAAGCACGTGAAGGCTTCCGACGGGGAGAAGGGAGGTGCGGATCTCAGGACCGGCAAAAGGGGAGAGGATGTCGTGCTGAAAGTACCTTGCGGAACGGTTGTGAAGAACGCCGAGACTGAGGAAATTCTCTTTGAACTGGTTGAACCCGGTGAAGAGAAGATTCTTTGCAAGGGAGGCCGCGGAGGCCTCGGAAACGACAATTTCAAGTCCCCGACACTTCAGACCCCACGTTTTGCGCAGCCTGGAGAAGAAGGCGAAGAAGGATGGTTCATCCTCGAACTGAAGCTCCTGGCCGATGTCGGACTGGTAGGATTTCCGAATGCCGGAAAGTCAACCCTGCTCGCCAGCATCACTTCCGCGAAGCCGAAGATTGCCAACTATGCCTTTACTACGCTGGAACCGAATCTCGGTATCGTCAAATATTATGATGACCGTTCTTTTGTGATGGCGGATATACCAGGCATCATCGAGGGAGCTCACGAAGGTAAAGGAATCGGTACCAGATTCCTCAGGCACATAGAGCGTAATTCGGTGCTTCTGTTTATGGTAAGCCTTGAAGAGGATGACATCGCCGGTGTATATAAGACCCTGTTGTCCGAGCTCAAGCTTTACAATCCGGAACTCCTTACCAAACAGCGTGTCCTCGCCATTACCAAATGTGATCTCGGGGATGCTCAGATAGAGAAGGAAGTGCGTCCGCACCTGCCGAAAGGCGTTCCTCACGTTTTCATTTCCTCCGTATCCGGAGAAGGACTTAACGAACTGAAAGATTTATTATGGAAGGCGTTGCAGAAGTAAGCCTGTTGAACTACATCGAACATTGTGACTGGGATGTCACACTGTTCATCAATTCCCTCAATTCCACTGTTACGGATTCGTTCTGGATGTTCCTGTCCAACAAGTACGTATGGTTCCCGATGTACCTGATCGTAGCCGTGTTCCTGTTTGTAAGACTTGGATGGAAGAGGGGACTGGTGGCCGTGGTCTCCATTGCGCTGGCCGTGACTGCATGTGACCAGTTTGCGAACCTTGTCAAGGATGCAGTTTCTCGCTTCCGCCCGTGCTGGACAGACTATATGATGGAAAACGGACTCCACCTGCTTGAAGACAAGGGGAACTACTATGGCTTCTTCTCTGCCCACGCGGCAAACTCGATGATGTTTGCCGTGGCTTCATTGAAATGTTTCAGGATTGACAAAAAAAGGACATACAACACCTATGAATGGTGTATTGTGATATGGGCCGTGCTTGTGGGATTCAGCCGTATATTTGTCGGAAAACATTTCTTCGGTGACGTCCTTGTCGGCCTGATCGCCGGATTCGTCATCGGATGGCTGTTCGGAAAACTGGCAGAGTTGATATCTACCAGGTTAGTGCGTTGATCTTCTCTCCGGTGACGCTTATCTTTGCAGGAAGCGTACCTTCGATTTCACCGTCAATCTCCACGATATCCTTCGATCTGGCATCGAGAGGAATCACTTCCAGCGTCTTGCATTTGAAATACTTGATGAACTGGGACTCGTGAACCGTATGCCCGAAGATTCTCTTGACTTCCTTCAGCATAGTGAGGAGCGGTAGTTTCGGTACAACCATTACGTCAAGGATGCCGTCGTTGATTTCAGCCAGCGGTACCTGGCACATTCCGCTTCCGCTGTATTTGCCGTTGCCGAGGGCAATTGACATACAAGGTCCTTTGTATACTTCCTCGCCGTCAGCGATTATCTGCAGATTGATAGCCCGGAGACTGAACATCGTCCTGCGCAGTGCATTTACATATATCATCTTGCTGCGCCTTCCTGCGGCCTTCTGTCTGTTTACTATCTCGCATACGTGGGAATCGAATCCGATTCCGCCGATGTTTGCCATATGACAGACTTTTCCGCCGGACAATTCAACCTTGACGACGTCCTGAAGGCAGAAAGATTCCTTTGCCATCAGCTCGGCCACGCTGACCACATCTTTCGGGATGTCAAAGGCCTTGATCCAGTCATTTCCCGATCCGATCGGTGCTACACCGGTGTAGAACTCAGAAGGATCCGTGCCATTTTCGCCGCACCACTTGAGTATGCCGTTGAATATCTCGTGAATCGTGCCGTCACCGCCTACTCCAAGAATTTTTCTGTAGCCCCTGCTGGCGGCAAAATACGCAAGAGTGGTCGCGTGGGCTTCGTGGCTTGTAAGTACTGCATTGTACCTGACGCCCTGCTCGTCCAACTTGCTCTGGCCGGCAGGCCATTCTTTCATCGTCTTGCCCGATCCTGCGTGCGGATTCACGATAATGAACCAGCTGTTCTTGGTTTTAGTCATGATGCAAATGTACGATTTTTTTAGTAGATTTGCATTCCTGGTGCAAATCTTATTCTTATGGGAAAAATCATTGCAATAGCCAATCAGAAAGGTGGTGTGGGCAAGACCACAACTGCGATAAATCTTGCCGCGTCGCTTGCCGTTCTGGAGAAGAAAGTGCTGATTATCGATGCGGACCCTCAGGCCAATACGACCTCGGGCCTGAATTTCTCGCCTGATGATGGCCATAAGAGAACCCTCTATGAGGTGATGATAGGTAGGATCAACATCGAAGACGCCCTGATACAGACAGAGATAGACAGGCTGCATATGATTCCTTCCCACATCAATCTTGTAGGAGCGGAGATAGAGATGCTTGACTCGGAAAACAGGGAGTCCATCCTCAAAGATGCACTTTCTGCCATAAGGGACAACTACGACTATATCATCATCGACTGCTCGCCTTCACTGGGACTCATAACGGTCAATTCCCTCACGGCGGCGGATTCCGTGATTATCCCTGTACAGCCTGAATTCTTTGCGCTGGAGGGCCTCGGAAAGCTGCTCCAGACAATACGTCTCGTACAGAACGGCGTCAACCCTTCACTCACTATCGAAGGATTCGTCGTCACAATGTTCGACGGAAGGACCAAGGTGCACACGCAGGTTGTCAATGAACTCAGGGACCATTTCAAGGAACTTGTTTTCCGTACCATAATCCAGAGGAACATTCGTCTGTCGGAGGCTCCGTCCCACGGCAAGCCGATTATTCTGTATGACATTATGAGCAACGGTTCTGCGAACTATCTCAACCTTGCAAAAGAACTTCTCGAACACGATGCCGCACCTGCGGCCTCCAAACATACGAACAACTGATATGGCGAAAGAACCAAGAGGATTGGGCAAGGGTCTGAGCGCCCTGCTTGGCGAAGTACCTAATGCGGATTCCCTTCGCAAGCCCGTAGGATATATTAACAAGGAGGTTGCCGGCATCAAGAGCCGTACGGACACCTCCGACGTGATGCGTGTCCCTGCGGATATGATCGTCGCAAATCCGTATCAGCCGCGTCTTTCCTTCAACCAGGAGTCCATAGAGGAACTTTCTGCTTCCATAAAGGCTCTTGGACTGATACAGCCTATCACCGTAAGGAAGGTCTCTGATACACAATATCAAATCATCAGCGGTGAGAGACGTTTTCGTGCGTGCCGTATGGCGGGTATGACGATGATTCCTGCCTATGTCAGGGAGGCCAATGACCGGAGTATGCTTGAGATGGCCATCGTAGAGAACATCCAGAGAGAGGATCTTGATCCTATCGAAGTCGCAATGAGTTATCAGAGGTTGATTGACGAATGCCAGTTGACACAGGAAGAGATGGCTGAGAGGGTGGGGAAGAAGCGCACGTCAGTAACCAATACCCTCAGGCTCCTGAAGCTGCCTCTCAGGGTCCAGCACGACCTCAAGGTAGGTCTTCTGACAGTGGGACACGCAAAAGTGCTTCTCAGTATCGAAAGCCCTGAACTGCAGGAAAAACTGTGCGACATCGTTGTCAAGGAAGACTTGTCTGTCCGGCAGCTCGAGGAAAAGGTGGCCGGTCTGGCTCTGAAGCAGGGCAAGCCGTCTCAGACAAAGTCGAACGGAGACGCCATCACCGAAGAATATTCGATGCTGAAGGATTTCTTGAGCAGCCGCTTCAAAAGGGAAGTCATCGTACGCCGCAGCAGTTCCGGAAAGGGCAGCCTTACCGTCAAATTTGATTCTGACGTACAGGTGAGGCAGTTTCTTGATATGTTGGAGGATTCCGTGAAGTGATAGATGCGTAGGCTCCGGGCATATCTTCTTGTTTTGATTGTGATCTTTTTGGGGACCGGCCTTGATGCCGGCGCCCAGTTCAGGTCGGATGCCTTCCAGCAGAACTACAATGATGATCCTACGGACACCAACTCGGTTGACGTGATGTTCTCGTTCAAGAACTATTTCCGGGGGATAAGCCACAAGGAAGAGGTCAAGCCGGGAGTCGTTTTCGCCGGATCCCTTCTCTTCATCGGAGGTGAGCAGATATATAACCGCCAATATTGGAAGCTGCCGATCATCTATGGCGGTCTGGCTGCAACCTTGGGCTCGGGCTTCTATTTCAACAATGTCTACAAGCAGTCCATCGGCACGGAATTCGAGGTCAGGAACAAATATATCAGCAATGCCTGTTTCATCGGGGCCGGCATAATATATTGGGCCACCCTTATGGACGGAGTGTACAATATGAGAAAGGATGAATATCCTGTGGCGGCAAAGGCCACTTTGTATTCGCTCCTTTGTCCCGGACTGGGACAGATATACAACGGTGAGGCCTGGAAACTCCCTATATATTGGGGTGGTATGGTGGCCGGCCTGCATTATTACAATTTCTACAGTACCAACTATGAACGTTTCCGCCGCATCTACATAGAGGCGGGTATGCCGGGAAGCACAAGCCCTATCCCGGAGGAAACGGCACTCTACTACAGGGATATATACAGACGTTACAGGGACTATTCGATTCTCGCGGTGGCAGCGGTCTATCTGCTTCAGATCATCGATGCCAATGTCTTTGCCTATATGCACAACTTCGAGATAGATGACAATCTTGCCCTGGACGTCAGCCCTACCGTCATCACGCCGGATACCCGGCTCGCGACAATAAATACCGGCTCCCCGGCCATAGGGTTGAGGCTGGGTTTCAATTTCTGATATGAAGAAGATCTTTGCAATAGCTTTAGCCGTACTTGTATCATACGGCCTTTCCGCCCAGAGCATCAGGGATTATCTCGAAGCACCTACAAAGAAACAACTCCAGCAGGAGAACAAGTTGTTGCGGAGCAAAGTTGACTCGCTGCAGTTTGTCATCAACGAGCTTTATACCCTCGTCGATGAGTCTGTCTCCGACGAGGAGGTGGTTGAAGAGGAGAACAGTCCGCAGACGATAGAATATACTCCCGAGGTCACCGACAGCCTGCTCGCCATATTGTATGAGAACAGGAGGGTGATAGATTATGAGGAAGGGGCACAGTATGACCTTGATTCCATAAGCTTCCCTTCTAAGGCATCGGACGAAGAGATTATGAAGAAGCTGAAGGCTATGAATTCCTACATATCCCTTCCGTTCAACGGAACGGTCAAGAACTATATCGTCCTTTATTCCGAGAAGATGCCCGAGAGAATGGGTGAGCTCCTTGGACTGGCCCAGTACTATATGCCGATATTTGAGGAGACTTTCGACAGGTACGGACTTCCGGTGGAGTTGAAGTATATGGCTGTAATCGAGTCGATGCTCAACGCTACGGCGCAGTCAAGGGCGGGGGCGAAAGGAATGTGGCAGTTTATGTATAGGACAGGTAAGCTGTACGGGCTCACCATTAACTCCTATGTCGATGAGAGGATGGATATCGAAAAGGCCGTAGATGCCGCAGCCCGGTATCTGCGTGATTCTTACAATGCATTCGGTGACTGGACGCTGGCCATAAGCTCCTACAACTGCGGTACCGGCAATGTCCGCAAGGCCATACGCCGTGCCGGCGGAAAGATGGATTTCTGGTCCATCTATCCTTATCTCCCTCGTGAAACAAGAGGATATATGCCCGCCTTTGTCGGGGCTATGTATGCGATGACTTACTACAAGGATTACGGCATAGTTCCGCAGCCTTGTCCGGTGCCTGCCGAGGTGGATACTTTCGTCATCAACCAGAACCTCCATTTCACCCAGCTCAATGAGGTGGTTGGCGTACCGGTTGAGGCATTGCGTGACCTCAATCCACAGTATATCAAGGATGTCGTTCCGGGCAATGAAGCCTCATATATCCTCAAACTGCCGTTCAATTATTCCAATTCCTTCATTGACGTAGGACTGGATTCTCTGGTGCGATACAAGGCGGATACCCTCTTTACCGAGCAGGTCGTCAAGAGCATCAAGAACAGCACGACCGGAGCTGACCGTGTCGCGTACAAGGTCAAGAAGGGTGATGTCCTCGGCAAGATTGCCGCCCGTTATCACGTGACGGTCAAGCAGATCCAGAAGTGGAACAATCTCAGGAGTACCAATATCCGCATCGGACAGATACTCTACATCTATCCTAACTGATTTTATTCCGCAAAGTTCCAATACCGGCGTTGCCTTCTGCAAGACTTTTCCGAACGGAGTGAGGGCACTCGACAGTCTTGCAGAAGGCAACGCCAGTATTGGAATGACGGTATCCCGCCTAGATCATAATCGCTGCAATCAGCGAAAGGATTGCGTAGAATTCAGGAAGGGCGGCATAGATCATCGTGTTCGTCATAACGTTGTGGCCCTGTGACACTCCGATGATACCGTTCGCACATACCTGGCCCTGACGTATCGCAGAAATCATACAAACCAGACCTACGCTGATTCCGACGCCGAACAACTTGAGTCCCTGATCCGCGAAATCCCTTCCGAGCCAGAGGATGAACGCTAGGAATCCGTAAAGACCCTGTGTTGCAGGAAGAGCCGAGAGAATCATATAACTTGACGACTTCTCAGGATTGTTTTTCAATGCGCCTTCTGCCGCATTGCCTGCAATCGTGGTACCGATGCTTGATCCCACACCGGCGAGACCGAGCATAAGGCCCAGTCCAAGATAACCAAGAATTAAATTGAGCATAATATTGTTTTTTGTTTGTTTATTTCTTCAATGGATTGTAAGTCAATCCTTTTCCTTCATATCCCGAGTTCTTGAAGAACTCCACGAAATTCAATCTCAACGGATGGACAAAAGCACCCAGACAGCTCATAGCAAGGTTCAACGCGTGGCCAACAAGCAGTATGAGTACGAACGGAATCCACTGCCAGGTCGGATCCTGTCCCTTGACCATCTCCGCGATGGTGTTGAATGTCGAACCGAGCATACCTCCGGACAAGCCGAGAGCATAAAGCCTTATGTAGCTGAGTACGTCACCCATCAGTCCTGATGCCATACTGTAGGTGTCCCACAGCCCGGAACCGATATTAAGAAGAGGATTCCTGCCCCATTTGTTGAACAGGAATATACCGAGGCAGGATACGGCTGCGATTCCTATGATTATCCACTTTGCGGTATTTTCATCAACAAGGCCGACAAGCGCGACGGCGAGCACGATTACAGAACCTACTATCAGCAGGGTCCATCCGAGCGCGCTTAGTGAGTTCTTGAAACCTTCCTTGCGGATTGACCATACGGCCTTTACAATCATTGCCAGACTGATGTGGAGCACACCAATGCCGAGCGCAAGTACCATCTGGGCCGAATATCCCGCAATCTCTCCAGTAATCATCAGATTACGGAGACCCTCCGGTACCCAGCTCTGTGCTGAAAGGTCAACACCGAAAGCGGACCCCATAAATATTCCGACTACAAATGTCCCGATGCCCAGTGTGATGATGAGTTTGTAGAGTTTTGCAAGTCCGCCTTCCTTTCCCTTTAGCAGGAAACCTATGGCTACAAGCAGGATCCCGTATCCTGCATCCCCCATACACATCGCAAAGAACAGCAGGAAGAAAATGCTGAGGAAAGGAGTCGGGTCGAATTCATTGTATGCAGGCAGGCCGTACATTCCTGTGAACACCTCGAAGTTCCTTGCGAATGCGTTGTTCTTGAGCTTGATCGGAGGGTTGTCCTCCACCGTGGCGTCTTCGGCGGTGTAGTATATGTCCATCCCGTCGAATACCTTCGAAAGCCTTTCTCTGTCCTCTTGCGGTGCAAATCCTTCATATATGCAGAGGGACCCTTCCGCTGCGCTCTCTCCGCGAATCCCTGCGAGATACTTGTCAAGTTCCACCTTCATGCTCCCGATGTATTCCTTGATATCGGGGATTTCCTTCTTGCGGTCCGCCAGATTGTTGACGTGACTCTCGATCTCGTCATCCAGCCTCTCAAGGTCCTCCCTGTATTCGTTTGCATCCTTTTCCGGCATCGCCGTCTCCTTGAGCGGGAAGGTATCGTCTCCGACAACTGCGAAATAGACGTTTCCGCCCTTTCTGTCGATGACGCTCAAAGGGAAAAACTCTTCCCACCGGCTGTCGAATTTCTTCTCCGGCGTAGAATAGAGTCGGACTTTCAGTCCCTGCTCAGCCAGCGCATCGAATGATCTCCGGTTGAACGATCCCCAGACGGATGCACTCTTGATGTCTTCCAGAAGTTGTCTCCGCTCAGCCTTCATATCAAGAAGCCTTGCGTCCTCGCCGCTTTCAAGGACCTTTATCTCGGCCTTTGCGTCCTCAATCTTTGCGAACAGGGCGGCGGAATGTTCGTCAACGGGTTTGTCCGATCTTGTGATATCCACCACACCCTGTTCCTGAATCGTTTCCAGGAACTGTTCCCTGTCACCATCAAGTATGATGAAGGAATATTTTGTCATAGGTATGATCATATCCCGTCCTCCTCCTGTGCGTGTCTTTCCTTGACTATCTTTGATGAGGCCTTGCTGAGGTTCTCCTCATCTTCCATATATCTTTTGATCTTTCTTATCGCCTCCTGATATCCAGGTATCTGAACCTTCTCATAAAGGTTGACTTTCTGGGTGGTCTTTTTCCTGTTGAACTCCAGGATCCTCCGCTTCTGCTCGAAAATCTCCGACCTGATCCCAAGTTCAGTCAGGTTTTTCAGGATGGCCACTCCGTCCGCATACCAGGCGGGCTTGACGAAGGCATTGAAATCCTTCAGCTCATAGATTATGCCGCCGAGCTCCGGAGTCTTGACTCCCGCCACCTTCACCGTAGTGAGTTCGACATCCGAAATCCTCACCAGATCCGGCTCGAATTCGTTCCACAGCGATGAGAGATAGTCGTACCGTTGCATCTCATTCTCGAGCTCAATGGCATATCTCTCGGCTTCCGCCTTTGCCGACAGCACGCTTACCCGAAGTGCGGATTCCTTGTTCTTCAGGGTCGGGAGCGCATTCTGCCGGACCTTGAGCTGCTTCCCAAGGTTGGTGAGAGACGTCTTGTTATATTGGAACTTGACTGCCATCAGGCTTTCCAGTATTTGTCAATGAGGCTTTGCTTGATACCCGTCTCGGCAGGGGAGAAGTATTTGCCGAATATCTCCCAAGCCGTATTGAGCATCTCCTCCGTATTTATATTTACGTCTATGCTGAGAAGCCTTGTGGCGTATTCCTTTGCGTAGTCCAGGCATCTCAGGTCATAATCCGAGAGGTCGAATCCGTTCTCCAGCTTTGTCTTTGCGTTCTGTGCGTCAGCATAGAGACGAACGCCGGCGTTCATCACCTGAGAGTGATCTTCCCTCGTCTTCTTGCCCTGTACAAGCTGTTTGAGTCGGCTGAGGGACCTGAACGGGTCGACAATGACTTTTCCCGAATCCGAATCGGCCCTCAGGAACAGCTGACCTTCGGTTATGTATCCCGTGTTGTCCGGGATGGCGTGCGTGATGTCACCGTCATTGAGCGTTGTCACCGCTATGATGGTGATGGATCCACCTGTAGGCAACTGCACAGCCTTCTCGTATATCTTCGCCAGGTCGGAATACAGCGAGCCAGGCATTGAGTCCTTGGAAGGTATCTGGTCCATTCTGTTGCTGACGATACTCAGGGCATCGGCGTACAACGTCATATCCGTCAGCAGTACAAGTACCTTCTCGTTCTTGTCGACGGCAAAGTATTCCGCCGCAGCAAGAGTCATATCAGGAATGAGAAGCCTCTCGACAGGCGGCTCCTCTGTCGTATTGATGAAGCATACAATCTTGTCCAGAGCTCCTGCGGACTCGAATTCGTGCTTGAAGAACAGGTAGTCATCATTGCTCAGACCCATTCCTCCAAGGATGATCTTGTCGACATCCGCTCTCAGCGCCACGTCTGCCATTACCTGATTGTAAGGCTGGTCCGGGTCGGCGAAGAACGGAATCTTCTGTCCGGAAACAAGAGTATTGTTGAGATCGATACCGGCGATACCTGTTGGGATAAGTTCCGATGGCTGGCGGCGTTTGTACGGATTGACTGAAGGCCCTCCGACCTCGCGCTCCTCGCCTTCGACCTCAGGACCGCCGTCGATAGGCTCTCCGTATGCGTTGAAGAATCTTCCTGAGAGCTGCTCGCTGACCTTGAGGGTAGGAGGCGCTCCGAGGAACGTGACTTCTGCATCGGTAGGGATGCCTTCGGTCCCGGCGAACACCTGGAGCGTGACAAGCTCTCCCTTGGTCTTGACCACCTGTGCAAGACGGCCGGCCACTATGGCAAGCTCATCATTGGATACTCCGCTTGCCTTGAGCGACACCGTAGCCTTGGTTATCGCCTGCAATTGTGTATAGATTTTCTGAAAAGCCTTATTTGCCATTTTGCTCAAGTAGATTGTTAAGTTTGTCCTTATATGTCTTGAAGTCCTCGCTTTCGAACTCCGAATAGTTCATCTGCCTGAGGATGTTGATCATATCCTTGAAATATTCCCGACATTTCTCGTAGTCGTCAAATTTGAAATCCCTGTCGCAGATGTCGAGGATGAGGTCGAACATATATTTCTGCCTTTCCATCGGACACAGCGCGTCCACCGCGTCAAAGGCATCCTGCTGCAGGAATGCGAAGTCGACCAGCTCGGACTTCCAGAACGCCTCGTGGTAGCTCATCGGCACTCCGTCATCACCGAGGATGTTGATCTGGTCATTCATCTCCTTGCCTCTGCGGACTATGAACTTAGCCTTGTTGACCTTCTCAACCCACTGCTTCTCAATCTTTGTGTTGAGATAATCCTTGATTTCGGGATATTCAAGATACTTCGAGTAGGATTCAATCGGGTTGACGGCAGGGTAGCGCTTCTGGTCCGCACGGTTCTGCTCAAGGGCATAGAAACACCTGGCGGCCTTCTTGGTGGATTCCGTCACAGGCTCCTTGAGGTTTCCTCCGGCAGGGGATACCGTACCTATGAACGTGACCGCACCCTTTTGCCCGTTGTTCAGGATGACCATTCCGGCGCGTGAATAGAAGTTGCTTATGATGGCACTGAGGTCGACAGGGAACGCGTCGGCGCCCGGGAGCTCCTCCATTCTGTTGGACATCTCTCGCAGTGCCTGGGCCCATCTTGAAGTCGAATCCGCAAGGAGCAGACACCTCAGGCCCATCGCCCTGTAGTATTCGCATATTGTCATAGCCGTATATACGGATGCCTCTCTTGCCGCCACAGGCATATTGGAAGTGTTGCAGATGATTGTCGTGCGCTCCATAAGGTGACGTCCGGTATGCGGGTCTATGAGCTCCGGAAATTCGGTGAAAATTTCGACAACCTCGTTGGCGCGCTCACCGCAGGCCGCCATCACGATTACGTCGGCTTCTCCCTGCTTGGCGATGGCGTGCTGCAACACGGTCTTTCCGCATCCGAACGGTCCCGGGATGAATCCCGTGCCTCCCTCTGCGATAGGGTCGAAGGTATCTATCACCCTGACACCAGTCTCCATTATCTTTTCCGGCCTAGGCTTCTCCTTGTAGCATTTGACGGCAACCTTGACCGGCCATTTCTGCGTCATCGTGACCTTACAGTCCTCACCGGATTCGCTGACGAGAGTGGCTATTGCCGTGTCTATGTTGTACTGGCCTGCAGGAACCACTTCCTTTACAGTGAATTCTCCGTTGAAAGAGAATGGAACCATAATCTTGTGGCTCAGCCAACCTTCCTTGACCTCTCCCAGCCAGTCGGCTGCACGCACCCTGTCTCCTGGTTTTGCGATGGGCGTGAAATCCCAAAGCGCGGTATGATCAAGGGGATCCGTGTATTCTCCTCTCTTGAGGAATACGCCGGACATCGTAGTCAGGTCGTTCTGAAGTCCGTCATAAACGCTGCTGAGCAGTCCCGGTCCGAGAGTGGCTTCCAACATCTTGCCGAGGAACTCCACATTGTCCCCGTTTCTGAGTCCTCTGGTGCTCTCGAATACCTGCACGGATGCCGATTCGCCACTGACTTTGATGACCTCCGCCAGAAGCTTTGTCCCTTTCAGGTCTATGTAACACAGTTCGTTCTCGGCTACAGGACCGTCAACCCTGACGGTCACGAGGTTGGAGACGATGCCGGCTACCTTTCCAGTTGTTTTCATATCGTGTATGTGTCTTTTATTTCCTTCACCATTTTCCTGAAGAGCTCCCTTCCGGTCTGCTCGTCAAGCTTTACCCATCTGTCAATAATCTTTATCTTGCTTACAAGTCCGAGTATGCGGTCCAGTGAGAATATCTCCATCTCAGTGATTTCCTCAATCTTTTTCCACATCATATCGTCAAGGGCACGTTCCCTTGCCAGGAGGTCGTTGCCGACAAGGATGTCGTTGACTGTCGTCAGCTCCCGGAACTCTCCGGTGCTGATGTCGATGATATCCTTGCTCTCCGGCCTTCCGAGCGCCTTGTTCAGATATCTGACCTTGGCATTTCTAACATTCAGGTCGAATTCGAAGAATCTTCTTATGTAACGGCTGCGGCTGCTGAAAGCCTTCCGGTAGAACTCTTCGTCCAGCTTTTCGTCACGATATCCGTCAAGAAGCTGATCCAGGACCTGAAGGTCGCTTCCGCTGCACTGCTCCCGTATCTGGGACAGCAGGACATCGGTATCAATCTCCTTGTTCTCCTGATCGATTACAGGCAGGGAAGCAATTATGTATTCGTAATTATTCATCAACCGAACAACAGCTTCTTTGTAACCGGCCTCAGATACTCCGCGATAAGGTCGTTGAAAGTCTCATCGGTGAGACTGATGAAATAACTTCCGTCCTTCGGCCCGATTGTGAAGCCTCCCTGGATCTTCTTGGAGAACCCGTACTTGGCTTCAGCGCCGAGCATTCCTGACAGCTCCGTCTTCACCCAGGATTCCAGGTCCTGCTTGAGACTTTCAGGGAGGACCAGGGAAATGTCGCTGGATTCCTGTGAACTGAAATTGGCCGCCACCGCCTTGATCATCTCCTTCACGAAGGATGCATCCTTGAGTGCGGCATCGACCTTCTCCTTGCACAGGTTGTTCAGCAGGATATTCTCGATGTCCTTCTTTGAAGCCTGCAGTGCCTGTGAGGAAGCCATACGGATATCGGAAGCGGCTTTTGACTTCAGGTCGGAAGCGTCCTTCTCCGCCTTCTCTATTATCGCCCTGGCTTCCACCCTGGCGCATTCTACTATGGAATCAGCCTTCTTCCTGGCTTCGGCGACAATCTGCTCTCCTTCGGCTTTTCCCTTTGAGAGACCTTCATTGTACAGTTTGTCTGTGAGTTCCTGCAATTTGTTGGACATAGCGATTTTGTTACAAGTTGTTAGTCAGTGTCATCGTAAATATACGAAAAAATTCTGAGATTAGTATCCGAAGATCTCTTCCGTGGTCACCTTCTTGATTGTTCCGAATTTGGCCAGACCTTCCATATCGAAATCGGAGTCGCGTCCGAGGATGCAGATAGTGTATTTGCGTCCCTTTATGTTCTCCTGCTGGAATTTCTGTACATCCTCGAGAGTGAGGTTCTGTATCTGCTCATAGATATCCTTGTTGATATCATAATCGAGACCGAGCTTCTTCGCGTTGAGATACGAGTCAAGCACGCTGCTCTTTACAGTCCTCTGAGTACGGATGTTGGAGATGATGCTTTCCTTTGCGATGTCAAACGCATTCTGGGATACAGGCATATTGTTGATGATGTCATCGAATGCGGTAAGCGCATCAACGAGCTTGTCGTTCTGAGTCTGGATGAAATCAAGGAAAAGCTCCGTGTGATCCAGGTCTGAAGCCTGGTCGAATCTCGCGCTTGCGCTGTAGGCAAGTCCGCGGGCCTCACGCATCTCCTGGAATACGATACCGTTCATTCCGCCTCCGAAATATCCGTTGTAGAGTCTGATGATAGGAGCCTTTGCCGCATCAAATTTTTCACCCTTTGAAGAAAGTGAGTAGAGGATTGACTGGTTTGCATCGTATGGAGCGATGACCACAGTGTTCTCTTCTGTAACCTTGTACTGGAAAGGATTGCCTTTTACTACAGGTTCGAGTGTCTCGGGACAATTGTGCGTCTCATTGATCTTTGCCACCAGCTCTTCTGCTTCCATAGGTCCGTAGTAAACCACGCTGTGCTCCTTGTTGAAGAGATTGTGTATCTTCTCAATCAGCACGTCGTCGGTGAGCTCTGATATTTCCTTTGCGGTAAGTTCGTATGTGTAAGGGTTTTCAGGCCCATAGACGCAGTATGCCTGAAGTCTGGATGCGTTTGTACGCTGATCGGCCTTTGCATTGATTCTGCTCTGGAGGATGTTGGCTTTGAGCATCTGAAGAGCTTCAGGATTAGGCTGGGCGTCAGAGATGAAATTCTCCACAAACTCAACCGCCTTGTCCATATTTTCTGCAAGGCCGTTGGCGAACACGTAGGTGCGTTCTCCTCCGCAGGATACGAATACGTTGCAGGCGATACTGTAGAGGTATTTCTGAACTTCCTCAGGAGTCATTGTGCTTGTGCCCAGATAGTTGGTGTAATCGCAAGCGTACGGAAGCACCTTGTCTGCATAGCGTCCTGTCTCGAATACGTATTCAAGCTGGAAAATGCCGTTTGTTACGTTCTTCTTGTAAAGCACCTCTATCCCGCTCTTGGCGCTGAGCTTTGACAAATCCTTTGAATAGTCTACGAATACCGGTTCGATCGGCTTCACCGTTGCTGCTGCAGCCTGGAAATCTTTCAGGAACTGGCTTGCAGTGTCGCGGTTTGTGAAAATAGGGGTGATCTGCGGCTTGTCGATCTTTCCGAAATCATCCGGCTTGCCCTGAAGCTTGTTGACCTGGACATAGTTGTCGGCGAAGTTGTCGTTTGCGAATTTGACTATGTCTTCTTTTGTGATTTGTGAAAGTCTGTCTATTTCATTGACTGCATCGCTCCAAGGAACGTCGTTGATGAAACTGTTCACGGCCATGCTGGCCATGCTCCCTGTGGATTCCATCCTTCTCATAAAACTGAGTTTCATATTGTTGATGGTGGCTTCCAGCATTTCCTCATCGAAGTCTCCGGCCTTTACTTTCTCTATTTCAGCAAGAGCGAGCGCTTTGGCTTCTTCCAGTGTCTGACCCGGCTTAGGTTCTGCCATTATCAGGAAAACGCTATAGTCAGCCATTTCTTCAACTCCTGAGCTCATACCAAGAGTCTTCTGCTGCTGATTGACGTCAAGGTCGATAAGGCCTGCCTTCCCGTTCTGCATTACGCTTGAGAATGCGTTGAGCAGTGCGGCTTCATCAGAATTGGCACCTGGGAAACGCCAAGCCAACACAACGCAAGGTGACTCGTTACCAGTGACTTCCTTGATGACAGGAGCTGTAATCGGCTCTTCCGGTTCGAATTCCATCTTCTTGAGATTCTCGTTAGGCTTCATTCCACCGAAATATTTGTCGATTATCTTGATGGCTTCATCAGGATTGAAGTCTCCGGAAAGTACGACTGCCATATTGTTAGGAACATACCATTCGTCGTGGTATTTTTTGACGTTGGTGATTGAAGGGTTCTTGAGATGTGAAGGAAGTCCGATTACATCCGTATTGTAAGGATGATTCTTGAACAGACCTGCAAACATTTCGTTGATCATTCTCTGCTGGTCCTGTGCATTGTACATATTGAACTCCTCGTAGATGGTCTCAAGCTCGGTATGGAATCCGCGCAGCACGCAATTCTCGAAGCGGTCAGCCTGAACCTTCGCCCAAAGTTCTATCTGGTTTGAAGGAATGTTCTCAACATAGCAGGTGACATCATAGCTTGTATAGGCGTTTGTGCCGCTGGCACCGAGAGATGCCATCAACTTGTCATATTCGTTAGGGATAGAAAGTTTTGACGCTTCGTATGAGATTGAGTCAATCTCGTGGTAGATTGCCTTGCGCTCTGCAGGATCCTCAGTCTGGCGGTAAACCTCGAACAGGGCCTCTATCTGGTCAAGAAGCGGCTTCTCGGCTTCATAGTTCTGTGTGCCGAACTGCTCCGTACCCTTGAACATAAGGTGCTCGAAGTAGTGGGCGAGTCCGGTTGTCTCGCGCGGGTCGTTCTTGCTGCCGACCTTCACTGCAATCTGGGCATCGATGCGCGGCCTGTCCTTGTTGACAATCATATAGACTGTCAGGCCGTTGTCAAGTTTGTAAATGCGGGTCCCGGTAGGGTCGCCCTTAACAGTGTCATAGCTGTAGCTGCTGCAGGCACACATTGCCGCTGCGAGCATCATCATTCCGATAAAATAAATGAAACGTTTCATATTTAACAATATTATATGTCCTGTGACAATTTGTGTTCTATCCGAGGAAACCAAGGAGGATTCCGGCCGCAACTGCGGACCCGATCACTCCGGCTACGCTTATCAGTGTCAGCGTCAGTCCGTGCGGATCCGTCTCGGCAACCCTTTCGGCTCCTTTCGTAATCAGTGGTATCAGCATCATTGAGGAAGATTGTCGTGTTTCTTGGATGGAAGGCCCTCACGTTTCCCGTCAAGTGTCTCCAATGCCCTGATGATACGGAACCGCGTGTTCCTCGGTTCTATCACATCCTCTATATATCCTTTCTCCGCGGCCTTGTATGGATTGCAGAATTTGTCGGAATATTCCTGCTCATCCACGCCCTTGAGTATTCCCGCCGCTCCCTTGGCTCTCATAACTGTAATCTCAGCCGAAGGCCAGGCATAATTGATGTCTCCGCACAACTGCTTGCAGCCCATTACGATGTGAGCTCCTCCGTAGCTCTTTCTCAATGTGACGGTGACTTTAGGGACCGTGGCCTCGCCGTAGGCATACATCAGCTTTGCCCCGCTGGTGATGGCGGCTCCGTATTCCTGCTGAGTCCCGCAAAGGAATTCCGGTACGTCCACGAGAGTTACCAGAGGTATGTTGAATGCATCACAGAAACGGACGAACCTGGCTGCCTTGCGGCTTGCATTTATGTCCAGTACGCCGGAGAGGACGTCCGGTTGGTTTGCGACGATGCCGATGCTTCTTCCGTTCATATGGGCAAAGCCGACGATGATGTTCTTTGCGAAATCCTTGTGGACCTCGAAGAAGTCGGAATCATCGACTATGCTCCTGATGACACCGTACATATCGTACGCCTTGTTGGGATCATCCGGAATTATGTCATTCAGACTGTCGTCAATACGTCCGACGGGATCGGATGTCTCCCTGACGGGTGCTGTCTCAAGGTTGTTCTGAGGAAGGAACCCGAGAAGCCTCTTTATGGTCTCGATGCCTTCGTCTTCAGTGCCTGCACTGAAATGGGCCACTCCCGATCTGGCAGCGTGCACCGATGCTCCTCCAAGCTCTTCCTGATCTACTTTTTCTCCGGTGACGGACTCGACCACTGACGGGCCGGCCAGGAACATATATGATGTACCGTCAACCATTACGGTGAAATCGGTGAGGGCGGGGGAGTACACCGCTTCTCCGGCGCAAGGGCCGAATATCCCGCTTATCTGCGGAACTACACCGCTTGTGAGGATATTTCTCTCGAATATTTCTCCATATCCTGCCAATGCATCAATGCCTTCCTGGATGCGGGCTCCTCCCGAATCGTTCAATCCTATTACGGGCGCACCGCATTTCGCGGCCAGATCTATCACCTTGCAGATCTTCTCCGACATCGTCTTGTTCATAGAGCCTCCGTTGACGGTGAAGTCCTGAGCATAAATGAATACAAGCCGTCCGCTTATCGTTCCTTGTCCTGTCACGACACCGTCCCCGTCCGGATGGGACTGCTCCATCCCGAAGTCGGTACAACGGTGGTGTACGAACATATCATATTCTTCGAAACTGCCGGCATCGAGCAATTTTGCGATACGCTCGCGCGCTGTCATCTTCCCCTTTGAGTGCTGGGCTTCTATCTCCTCTTTCCCTCCGCCCAACTTTGCGGAAGCCCTGCGATCCACCAGCTTTTTGATGTTTTCTGTCTGATTACTCATATCCGACAAATATACTGCTTATTATCTATTGATGAGCCGGCCGGAGTAAATCCAGAACGACTTTTACTGGGTTGAATGTCTCTATCGGAACTTCAACGAACAGTGTGTTCCAGTCCGACATTGCACCGTTCCAAAGACCCGGAAGTTCCAGCGCTTTCAGCTCTCGTCCCTGATAACTTTTCGAACTAATGAAACCGGCGTTCTCGTCGACGTGCTCGAGAAGGTTGAATTTCCTGCCGTTGTGGTCGAGAAGGCAGCATACCAGGTCGACCGGATTGAAATGCGTCGCCTTTGACATAGCCTCGGTCGCTTTCGGGTCATCGGGGTTGATCTGCACGCTTTCCAATATCTGAAGGGAAGTGCTTCCGTCCTTCTCCCTTATGATGTACGGTCCTCCTCCCGGCTCTCCGAGATTCCTTACCATACCGCAAACCCTGATCGGGCGGTCCAGCTTGTCCCGCAGTGCGAGCGCGCGCTCCTTGCAACCTTTGGCCTCCGGCATTTCAATACAGAGTTCATCCTTCAGGAAATCTTCTATCTCGTTGCAAAGAGCCTGCACGTCAGGCGTCGCATAGACGTCCTCCTGAAGGGCCTGGTATGCCTGAAGTACAGAACTCATAGGGTTTACTATCTCCACTGCCGCAATCTGGTCAAGGGCGTATATGTAGCCGTATATCCTGTCCCTTAGCTGCAGGGCGCGGCCCATCAGGGCCTTCTTGTACTTAACGGTGGTCGGCAACATCCTCTCCACACATACGTTGTCGATGTTCTTTATGGATACAAGCTCCTCCTTTACGTTGTTGAGGTTGTAGATGAGGGCTCCGTGTCCCGCCGGCCTTGTGAGTATGCTTCCGTCCTCTTTGAGGAAAAGTTTGTTGTCCGGGGTTACTGCCACGGTATCGGTGGCTTTGTCCTGATACGTGAACTCCACATCGAAGCGCACACCGTATTTCTTTTCGTATTCTTCCCTGACGCAGGCGAATGCCTCATCGAACAGGGGCCTGTGCTCCGGTGAAATGGTCACCACAAGCTTGACGGAACCATCCGCATTTCTCATATATTCCTGGCCTTCAACAAGGTGCTCCGCGAACGCCGTCCTGGCTTCCGAACCATATCTGTGGAATTTCAGCACGCCCTTTGGCTTCGACCCGTATCCGAGTCCCTTGTCGGTGAGCAACTGCTCTGCGATGTTGTCCTTGCCGTCAAAGACTTCCGGACTATAGAAGGCGAAACTGCGTATGTTCTCGCTGAGCTTCCTGACAGCGTCATTCGGCGATTCCATTCCGGCGAATATGTCCTTGAACATCCTTGATGCGGCTCCTGATGCCGGAACAAACTTGCATTTCCCGTGTATCTCGGCCTTGTCAAGATACTCCTCGGCTTCCCTGATACGGTCATCGTCCAGTATCTCGATACCTTTTCCCGGAGTGGCCGGGGCGACTATGTCCATCCAAGGAAAACCTTTCCTGAATCTTTCAACCTGTTTTTCGATGTCGTTCATTGTATGTGTCAGTCTATGTAGAATTCCTGCCTGTATTGGTAGTTCTTCCGCAATGATTCGAATGATTCCGGGTTCGTCCGGAACATAAAGTCATCTGTGAAGATAGGATAATTGTATTGGATTATGGACGCAAGTTCTCCCTGGTCCTTACCCCTGTAATCAATCTTTACGGCCTTCATCTCATTATCTGTCGCCGCAGGGAAGAACTCGTACAGGCTGCCGATACCGAAGAATCTGGCGATTCCTCTTACGGCCATCGCTGTACCGAGCTGCTTGCCCTGGTACGAATAACCAGCTATGTGGGGTGTTGCAATGGCGGCGATGTCAAGCAGCTTCCTATTGACCTCCGGTTCGTTCCTCCATGTGTCAATGACGATGGGACCGAGCTTGGGTGCGGCATCGATCAAGGCGTTTTCATCCACGATGTCGCCCCTGGCGGCATTGATGAAAAAGGCACCGACTTTCATTTTCCCGAAAAATCCCGCGTCGGCCATATTGAGGGTTTCCCTGTTCAAGGGGACGTGCATCGTGACTATGTCTGATCCCTCGAGGAGCCTGTCCAATTCGCAGAACTGGGTGGGCCCTTCCGCGGCGGATCTCGGTGGATCGCACAACAGTACCTTGAATCCAAGGGACCTTGCAGCCATCTCCACCTTGTGTCCAACGTTCCCGACACCCACTATCCCGATGGTGGCATCAGTAAGCGAAATGCTCTTGCGGGCGGCGATTCCGAACAGCGCGGAGAATACATAGTTCATAACTCCTCCGCTATTGCACCCTGATGCGTTCTTGAAGAATATTCCGTGTGCGTTACAGTATTCCTGGTCTATATGGTCCGTGCCGATTGTGGCCGTTGCTATCATTTTGACGGATGTTCCGTGCAGAAGTTCTTCATTGCATCTGGTCCTTGTCCTGACTATCAGCGCATCGGCGTCGATGACGTCGGCACGGACAATATCTTCCCCGGCCTTGTATCTTACCTCTGAAAAAGGTTCGAACACTCCTTCAATGAAGGGGATTGAGCTGTCTATTACTATTTTCATTTCAAAACAAGTTCCTTGACAAATCCGACGTTCCTGTCATCCCTGATGAACAGGTCATCTTTTTCGAGAATGGCATTCATCTTCTCTATCAGTGAATCTCTCTGGAAATACAACTGATTACGTATGACGGAAGAACTGACTGTGATGTACAGTCTGCCGTTCCTGAAGAATCGTTTCAGTGTGTATGGGCCGGCACCGGACGCTTCATCCCAGGCGGAGAAGATACGGTGCGTGTTGTGCATCGAACCCGCCCTCATCTCCTTCAGGGCCATCAGTATCGAGTCCCCGACGCTGACCGCGGTCTTCCTTGATATCCTATTCTTTTCCATCCGTCCTTCTGAATGTCCCTCCTGATGCCACGAAATAGGCCCTGTCCGCGGTAATCCGCTCGACGATGCCTTTTGTCCTCTCTGTATCGCAGTCTGTCAGGAATATCTGGCCGAAGTCATTTCCGGCAACCATCGTGAGGAGGTTTTCGATCCTGCCTATGTCGAGCTTGTCGAAAAGGTCGTCCAGCAGCAGCATTGGAGCATAATGGTAACGGTCCTTCATTATCTCATACTGGGCGAACTTGAGCGCCACGAGGAAGGACTTCTGCTGCCCCTGCGAGCCGCATCGACGTATCGGCTCCCCGTTCATACTGAACAGGAAATCATCCCTCTGGATGCCCGCAGTGGTGTATTTGAAAATTCTGTCCTTGTCTCTGCGCGCTGCGAGGATCTCTGCCAGGCTCCTTTCGGAAATGTCTGACCGGTATTCTATCCCGACTTTCTCTCTGCCTCCGGATATCGCCTCGTAATACTGACCGACGATGGGCATAAGCTGCCGAACGAACATTTCCCTCTTATCGAAAATAGGTTTCGCCAGAGCGGACATCTCCTCATCGAAAGTTGAGAGCAGCGCTTCGTCGGCATTCCCTGACTTGAGCAGGCTGTTCCTCTGGGCAAGCAGCCTGTTGTACTGCTGCAGCGCCTTCAGATATTCCCTGTCTATCTGGGACAGGACGGAGTTGACGAACTTTCGGCGTTCTTCGCCTGATTCACTCACCAGGGAACTGTCGGAAGGGGAGACCATCACAATCGGTAGTACACCGATATGCTCGGATATCTTGGTGTAAAGCTTGTCGTCTTTCTTGACTTTCTTCTCTCCTCCTGTAGCCTGTACGGAAAACCTGATTGTGCTGTCCCTGCCGAGGCTGTCCGGCATATCGTAGAATCCGGCGATGGCGAATCCTTCCGTTCCGTATCTGACATTGAAACTGTCAGGGCCGCCGAATGCGCTTTTTGTCATTGAAAGATAATAGATTGCATCAATGAGGTTGGTCTTCCCTTCTCCATTGCCTCCGGATATGCAATTGACATTCGGAGAAAACTCCAGTTCCTGAAGCTCAATGTTCCGGAAATTCTGGACTATTATTTTCTTTAGGACAGGCATATCTACAAATGTAGTAAAAAATGTAAAAAAATCTTATCTTTGTGGGCTAATATAGGCGCAAAACTGAAATTAAAATCAACTTAAATATGGCACAGAAAATCAAAAATGACAATGAAATCGCCGGCCAGCAGAATGTTGAGGCCGCTGTTTCATCTGTAGAGCAGTTCTTCAAGAACAACGGAAAGACATTTTGGACAATCGTAGCAGCTATCGTAGTGATAGGTTTGGGAATACTCTGCTACACAAAGTTCATTTATCAGCCTAAGTGCGCGGAAGCTATGAAAATGATGTATCCTGCGGAGCTCAGCTTCCAGCAGGGCGAGTGGGAGATCGCACTTAACGGAGACGGCAACAATCTCGGCTTCGTTGACATCATCAACGAGTATGGCAACAAGGCAGGCGCTTCCGCATATCTCTATGCAGGTATCTGCAATCTTCAGCTTGGCGCCAACGAAGAGGCACTCCAGTTCCTCGGCAAGTATGCCGGAAAGGACCCTATCCTCAATGCAAGGGCCGAGTCCTGCAAGGGCGACGCTTATGTCGGAATGGGAGATTACCAGAAGGCTGTAGGCTGCTTCAAGAAAGCTGCTTCCACTGCTGACAACGTATTCGCTGCCGCATATCTCCTCAAGGCCGGTGTTACTTACGAGGCTCTGCAGCAGCCTGAGAATGCACTTGAGTGCTACAAGCAGATCAAGGACAAGTATCCTCAGAGCATCGAGGCTTATGACATTGACCGTTATATCACAAGAGTAGCAGAGTAGGAGAGCAGTTATGGGAAGAGCTTTTGAATTCCGTAAGGAGCGCAAGATGAAGCGCTGGGGTCATATGGCCCGTACATTCACCAAACTTGGAAAGGAAATCACCATTGCCGTAAAGCAGGGAGGTCCTGATGTTACCGGCAACCCTCGTCTTCGTGCCCTCATAGCCGAGGCGAAGGTCGAACAGATGCCTAAGGACAATATCGAACGCGCCATCAAGAAGTCTACCGAGAGCAAGCAGGGTGACTTCAAGGAGGTCGTTTTCGAAGGCTATGGTCCTTTCGGTATCGCTTACCTTGTGGAGACTGCAACTGACAACAATACACGAACTGTTGCAAATGTCAGGAGCTATTTCACGAAGTGCGGCGGTTCCCTCGGTACCAGTGGTTCGGTAAGCTTCATGTTCGACCATAAGTGCGTTTTCCGTATCAAGGAGAAAGACGGTATGGATCTCGAGGAGCTTGAGCTTGAAATGATTGATTATGGTGTTGACGAGCTTTTCGAGGACACCGAAGTGATGAAGGACGGCACGGAGTACAAGGTGATCGTCATCTATGGTGACTACACCGCTTACGGCCAGATACAGAAGTTCATCGAGGACAATGGTTATGAACTCGTTTCCGGAGGATTCGAGAGAATACCTAACACTGAGCTCAAGGAAGTCACCCCAGAGCAGAGGGCTACACTTGAGAAGCTTACCGGACTTCTTGAAGATGACGAGGACGTCACCAACGTCTATAATACGATGAAGCCTTCAGACGAAGAATAAGGATAGCATTAGTCATTATATAACTGGATAAAATGAGAGCAGCTTGATGATATCGTCAGCTGCTCTTGTTGTATAAGTCTTTATATCCTATATTACTGCAGGTCCTTTTTAAGGTCGATAGTAAAGGCCTCTGACATATCGTTGTGTACGTTGAAGAGCACGGTAAGTTCAACCGGATTATAAACGGCTGAATAATTGGTCAGTCCGCCGGGGTATTCAATCCCGTACGTCCCTTTCTGCAGGCATTGGAGAGCCTGGAATTCGCTCATTACCGGCTCGTAGTAAGTCATCATCCGCCCCACACGCTGTTTTGCACTGAAACCATATTGCCACTCATCCTGCATATATGTCGCTGTCGCTTCCGGATTGCAGTAGTAATTCTCCATGCTGTTGTATTCGAAGGGGACGACTTGGGAAGTAAGGTTCAATGCAGCCCTGCGGTCTTCGGCGCGCAGGACATAGAGTTTGTCATTCCAATACTCAAATACGGCATAATCTCCTGTAGCATCCGCAATGAGAAAATGTCCGTTCATTATGTGATTGAGCTGGGTGAAGTCGTAATCCTCCTGCAGCGCCTTTTCCACATCTTTAACTGTAGCGCAGCGGGTCAGCAGCATATAATACATGGAGGAATTGGTCAATTGCGGCAGAGAATAGTCGCCCTTCTTGTTTTCCAAGGTAATACGCGGCATTGTGCCTTCGGGATCGTAATCTTCCGGCTTCTGCAACGGAGGCAGCTGTAACATACAATAGCACAGGCCTTGGTCATTCATTCCCCCTAAGTGGGCCATATGTTGGGTTAGAAGGATGGACAAATCTGATTTCCCATCCATCAGACGGCCTTCTTCCACATACTCAGGAGCGAAGCGGATGGTGTTATAAATGGTATTGGACAGGGCTACAAAACCGTATAAGCCATGCATCGGACGCTGATAAACCGCTATGATGCTTCCTCCCGCACCATCCATATTGTGACAGAAAAGAAGCTCATCCTTCTCATTATGACTGATGAATGCAGAACAATGAGTCAGAGGGTCATCCATAGGCTTGGGTGTCGGTGGATTGTTATACAACAACCCCACAAAATCAGAAAGATACTCGGTTTCGCCACTCAGGTCAGATTCATAATTGTACCGGTCGGCTCCGGTTTTCCAGAGTTTTTCCATCGGAAAATCTGCCAGATAATCCATATAAAACAGACGGTTCTTAGATACGTGAGTGAGGGATTCCAGTGTCTCCTTTGATTTGTCCAGCTTGTAGTTGCCTGCATCGATCGGATTCGGCGATTTCTCGGTATAGGAACGGAGCTCGGTGATTTTTGTTTCTTCGGTGGGAGTGTGCGCAGGCTCTTCTTTCTGACACCCGGTTAAGGTTAATGCCGTTAGACCTGCCAACAATAATAATCTTTTTTCCATTTTGAGTATTGCTTTGACTCTTTTATTATAGTACAAATTTATGCAAAATTCTATCAATGCAAGGGCTTTTGTGAGACGGGACAAAGAAAAAATTGCCGCACCCAGATGATGATTCTGAGGTGCGGCAAATCGTCTCATTATTGTTGCTGTTACCAGCCAAGATCTTTCTTCAGGTCCAGAGTATAGATTGTGGACATATCGTTACGCATATTGAAGAGAATCGTGCGTTCGGCCGGGTTGCAGTGATCCAATCCGAGAGGATTCGTTGTCACCGATTCACCGAGGGACAAAACGCGCAGCGGCGTGTTTTCGTCAGAATTTCCGCAGCAGCTTACAAACAGGACGGCCGCAGCAATTGCCATAGGGAAATGTAAAATTTTCATGATTTGAAAAGGAACTATTTTGGAAAAGGAACTATTTAATGTACTTGTCTATCGAGGCAATGGTGTTGTTGATCGTATTCCTGACCTCAGAAGAACTATGAGCCATTTGAAGGCGGTCCAGTTCTCTCAGGTATTGCTTTCCTTCCTTTGAACTGCTGATAGCATCCCACAATTGCACGGCTGTGATGTCGTCGTTTGCCAGGATATCTTTTACCCTGTCGTTCAGGGCATCCTCAAGATACTTGCCTCTGCGCTCGTGATAGAACCTCACGACAGCCATCTCGTCTGCGATAGCTCCATAGGTATGTATGATTTCCAAAGACAGGTTCTGGTCTTTGATTTTCGTAAACAGGCTGGATGTCTTCAACAGCTCTAGAGCATCATCCGCGTGGGAAATCTCATAAACGGTGAGGGGTACATTGCAATATGCTGCCATCGAATCTGCCGGAGCCTCTGCATAACGACCCTCGTACCGGATAAGAAACCGGGCCGCATCGGAAAACAATGCCAGCACGGAATCTGAGTATTCGATATAGGATATATTGTCCTGTAATTCGTTCTTGACCAGAATCAGGCTCCGCTTGACTTCATTCCTTTCGGCGTGTCTGTTGATAAGTCCCTGCCCGGCGAACGTAATGACAATGCCAAGGCATACCGCTACGAAATTCATCAGATAGCCGAACCAATCCCTGTTCATTTTCTTTCTCATATATTTTTTGTGATTTTTATGCCGGACGGCAGAAGAATTGAAGAATCCGTGGAGTATAGGGGGATCGAACCCCTGACCTTAAGATTGCGAACCTTACGCTCTACCAACTGAGCTAATACCCCGATTGCGCTGCAAATGTAGTAAAATTGCGGCTTATTTTCCGCCGGTCGGCGACTTTCCTTTCGGTTTCTGGAGACCAACCGGTGTCTTCCTGTATTTGGACGACCCGGAAGTTCTCTCGTATCCGGTCTCCGGGTCAACGGAATGCCCGCTCCCGAACACGTCCCTGTACCTCTTTTCCAGATAATTGTCAGCCATTTCCTTAGATTTTTCACAAAGATAGTCTAAAATTATTTTGATAATAAAAATAAAGTAGTACATTTGCAGTGTATTAGTTCAGTAATACACCTAAAGAAAATGATTGAAGTAAAGAACCTTGGTTTCAGTTACGGTTCCAACGACGTGCTGAAGAACATTACCCTGAATCTACAGGAGGGCCGGATCTACGGCCTCCTCGGTGAGAATGGTGTCGGCAAGACCACGCTGCTCACCCTGCTCTCAGGTCTGAAGAAAGTAAAAGAGGGAATTATCCTGACGGACGGCTACATCCCGTATAAAAGACAGCCGTCTTTCCTTGCCTCCCAGTATTACCTGCCGGACGAAGTAATGCCTTACAACTCCACGGCAATCGAATATGTGAAGTCGGCCGGAGCGTTCTGGCCCGGATTCTCGCCCGAGATATTCCGTGAGATAATGGACCTGTTCGAAACGGACGTCAATCAGAAGATGAACAGGATGTCGTCCGGACAGCTGAAGAAGACGTATATCAGTCTTGCGCTTGCAACCAGGGCGAAATATCTCTTCCTCGACGAGCCCACCAACGGTCTTGACATTCCTTCGAAGTCACAGTTCCGTTCAGCCTTGATGAAATATACCGATGATTCATCCACAATCGTCATCTCAACCCATCAGGTGAGGGATCTGGAGAACGTAATCGACCCAATCATCATTCTGGATACCCAGAGAGTCCTTCTGAATGCCTCCATAGAGGAGATAGGCAGGAAACTGTTCTTCGATTACGGTACGGAGATGCGCAAGGATGCCCTCTATCTTGAACAGCTGCCCGGAGGATATGTCCAGGTATGCCCTAATCCTGAGGGACTTGAATCCAAGATAAACATAGAGGCGCTGTTCAATACGGTGCACAGACATAAGGAATTGTTCGTATGAGTGAAGTGTTCAACATAAGAAGGTTCTGGAGATATTTCCTCCACGACCTTAAGTCCGCAAAAGACGGATACCTGGTATCATTGCTGGTCTGCTGTCTGACGCCTCAGATTGCTTATTTCTTTGGACAGATTCCGTCCCTTATCACCAGTGGACAATTTATGGATATGCCGTTGTCGGTCAGGATGGCTGTAGTGTTCTGTGCTGTCGCTGTCGTGGAATTGACATTCCCCGTCAAGGTTTACGGCGGTCTCACGGAAAAGAAGACTGGGTCCAATTGGATATTGCTTCCTGCTTCCGTGCTCGAGAAGTTCGTGTCGATGCTGCTGACAATCTGCATTGTGCTCCCGCTGACCTTTTGCGTGCTGCTGTCAGGCTTTGACCTGCTGTCCAGCGTGATCCTGCCGCATTACGGGGATGCCCTCGTGACGTCGTGCCGTCCGCTTTCTGAACTTGTTGAAGAATTCGAAGACGGCAATGTCAATCTCTTCGGCCTGACATTCGTCGGCTGGGTGAGCAATATTATGATATTTACACTGGGGGCCGTATTCTTCAAGAAAGGCAAGGTGGCGAAGACTATCTTCTCTGTGTTCCTGATCGGTATGGCACTGGGGACCATCATTGTGTCAGCCCTAGCCTTATACTTCCACGGATTTGATTTCGATCTGGCCATCGAATTTGATAGCGTAAATGTCGAATTTTGGGTTAACTTTGTACTCAATGCTTTGATAGCCGTCTTACTTTTGAGCATAGGTACAGGATTGTTCTTCCGGCTTAAGACGATGAAGCACTAGATATGGAATTTGACAGCAACAAGCCGATATATATCCAGATAGCGGAGTATTTCTGCGACAGGATTCTGAGTGGTGAACTCAAACCGGATGACCGTATTCAGAGCGTCCGCGAGTTCGGCGCCGGTATCGGTGTCAATCCCAATACCGTGATGCGCTCCTATGAGATGCTCACGGATATGGGTGTAATACACAATAGGAGAGGCATCGGATATTTCATTTCCGAAAATGCCCGGGAGAAGGTCCTGGAGACGCAACGTCGTGAATTCGTCGAAGTCGAGTTCCCGAAGATTCGCAAGAAGGCTGAATTACTTGGAATAGCAATAATAGATCTTATATGAAAAAAATGTTTTTTGTTTCTCTTGCCGCTGTTTTTGCGGCATCCTGCAGTTTTGTTCACTTTGACGGCAACAAACTCAATGCTGAGCCTGCCGATAAAGTGTATATCACCAAAACTGTCGAAGTGGAAGATTTTACCGCGCTTCAAATTGATATACCGGCAGACGTCAAATATGAAACCGGAGATCCTTATTGCCACGTCGAGGGTGCTGACAATATTGTAAATGACCTTATTTTCAAAAAGGACGGCAATAAGTTGCGGATATATTCCGACCGGAAGTTCAAGAACATCAAAAAGCTTGATATCCGTCTGAGCTCCTCAACCCTTGAAAGCCTCATCATCAACGGTGCCGGGGAATTCGAATGTTCTAAGGGCTTTGAGACCGGCAATTTCGAAGTCCAGGGTAACGGTGCGGTAGATGTATCTATCGACAGCCTTGTTGCAGATGACGTGAAAGTAAGGATAAACGGTGCCGGTGATGTTGATTTTGAGGAGATGTTCTCGAAGTCTGCGGACGTACAGATGAACGGTGCAGGAGATGTTTCGCTTTCGGGAAACGTCAAGGACGTCCGGGTTGTCATCAATGGTGCCGGTGAGGTGGATGTTACAGACCTCAAGTATGATAATATCTCAGCTCAGACAAACGGCGTGGGCAGGATCAAAAAGTAAGTACTGACTTCCTGAATCTGTCCCAGATATATTCGACAGCTTCTTGAGATGGGTGGACACCGTCTTCCGCGTACCAGCGGAAGTCCCGGAGTTCATCCATCATCATTTCATAAGCGGGGAAATAGTCCGCTCCGGAGCGTGAGACGGCAACCTGCAATAGGGATTTGCTTATTGTATTGGTGTGCGCTCCTTCTCCCATATGCCTGATAGGGGATACGGTGTAGAGAATCTCCTTGCCATCCGCCTCTATGCACTCCAGGCACTTCCCAATCTCCTCCAGGGTCAGCATTTCGTGTGCAAATTCGTATCCGGGTCGCTTGAGGCAGTTCGATACGATCCTGCCATCCTTCCACTTCCAGACCTGTGCCGTTCCTAGCGTGACGAGAACCTTGTTGCAACTGTTCCATAACTCCGCCGCCTCGTCCAACTTCCGGTTGGCGTTGTCCAGAAATTCTTCAGCACTTGTACGTGCGAACGACGTATGGTGATAGAATGAGCATATTTTTCCGGCACCTGCACCCATCTCTATGCAGTCGTCAGCACTGAAATGCTTGCGCGACCTCAGCCTCTCCACCGAATTCGAAATGCTTGCCGGATTGAAGATTGTGCCGAAGGGATTGAGGCACAGGCCATATCCAAGGTCCGCAAGCCTTGTCCCTATGTTGGCCGCAAAGCAGCTACCAAGAACCATTATTCTGTCAGTCCGGTCGATTTTCATATCTCCTTATTGATATAAGCACAAATTTAACTAAATTAGCGGATTATGAAAAAGATTGCATTATCCTTGATGTTCCTGCTGTCCTGCTTTTTGGTATCTGCACAGCAGTTCGACTATGACGTGGATTTCCAGTATCTGCTCGATAACGGAAGTTATGGGGCGTCTATGGAGATATTCGAGCCTTCCACTATGATTAATGCCGCTGTAGTAACCCCTTATCTTGGTATAAGGATGGATGACGAGATTGAAGATATCACTCACCGGGTGATGTTCGGGCTTGACTATCGTAAGGACCTCGGATACAAGACATCATTTGACAATGCCACGGAGTTCCTCCTGTTCTACAATTTCCAGAAAAATTTCTGGTACGGGGCGACCTTTTCTGCAATCATCGGCGCCTTCCCCCGCTCTTTCTCCGAAGGATATTATGACAATGCGTTCTTCAGCGACCACAATAAGTTCAATGACAGAATATTTGACGGTCTGTTCGTGAAATACCGTTCGGACAAGGTTTATGCGGAGATAGGTGCGGATTATATATCAGCAAAGCAGGAATATGCACGTCAGAGGCTTCAGGCTCTTACTGCAGCTTGTTGGAATGTCTATGGCCCTCTGTCGCTGGGACTGTCCGGAAGGTTCTATTATTTCGGTGAATCAGTTCAAGCTCCCAATACCGTCCTGTATGCCGTAGCGAACCCTTATATAAAATTCTCCCCGGAGACAGGTCTCGACAAACTCGATATCATCGCCGGCTGGATACAGACATATCAGCACGATATTGCATTTGGGGATGTGTCCACGGCTGGCGGCGTCAATTTTTCGCAGTGTGTTGAGAACTGGGGCCTTGGAATCGACAATAATTTATTTTTCGGAGAGGACCTGATGCCGTTCTATTCGTATTCTTTCAACGATGACGTGTATGCACGTAACCTCTATTGGTCAAAGCTTTTCTACCATACGAAGATCAAGGACTTCTCGTTCTATGACAGAGCCGAGGTTTATTACTCCTTGAATATTGCATCCTACCTCAATATCAAGATCGCATTTGATTTCCATTTTGCCAATCCGACAAATTCAATCGGTTTCTTCAGAGGTTGGCAGCAGGTACTGAGCATAAATTTCGACCTTGGTGCAATCACGTCAGGTCTCGGCAGATAGTATGAAACGATTTTTTCTTGCCATTGCGGCCTTGCTGCTGGCGGCTTGCTCCGTTCCTGAGGACGGACTGCACACGTTGCACGTCCTTACCACGAATGACGTTCACGGATCCTGGTTTGACAGCACCTATGTGGACGGCAATGTCCGAAACAGTCTTTTTGCGGTCAATCATTATGTCGACAGCATCAGAAGGGAAGTAGGGGAGGACAATCTGCTTCTGATTGACGGAGGGGACTGTCTTCAGGGAGACAATGCATCGTATTACTACAATTATGTAGCGGTGGATGAGCCCCATCTATATCCGAGAATCGCTGAATATATGGGCTATGATGCCGTATGTGTGGGTAATCACGACATAGAGACGGGACACGATGTCTTTGACCGGGTCGGCAGGGAACTCAGTGCGAAGGGAATCGCTTTCCTCGGGGGGAACGCCTTGGATTCGCAATCCGGAAAGCCGTACTTTATGGAGTATAAGGTCTTCAGGAAGGCCGGTCTCAAGGTGCTTGTACTCGGATATACAAACCCGAACATTCCAGCCTGGCTTGATGAAGAAGTCTGGTCCGGAATGGAATTCGAATCTCTTCTGCCGTACGTCCAGCTTTCCGTGGATAAGATTTCATCCCGCGTAAGGCCTGATGTAGTCATCGTTGTGGCACATTCGGGAACGGGTGACGGAGACGGAAGCCAGTATGAGAACCAGGGTTTGGATCTTTTCCGGTCACTTCGCGGAGTCGACTATCTGATATGCGCTCACGATCACAGTCCGTATTCGGCTGTGACGGACAGTATCATAATGTCAGATGCCGGAAGCAGGGCATCATATATGGGGCACGCCTGCATATCCGTGGACGTGAAAGATGGAAAGGCTGTGGCAAAGGATTCGGATGTCACTCTGGTCAAGGTGGACAGGCGGCTCGCCGATGTGCAGATGAGGGAGAAATTCTATCCTGAGTACCGGAAGGTGAAGGGGTTCACCTTGCGTGAGGTTGGAAGCCTCGGACAGGATCTCTACACGAGAGATGCATACAAGGGTATGTGCGGATATATGAATCTGTTGCATACGGTGCAGCTTTCCGTCCCGGAGGCGGAGTTGTCGTTAGCCGCGCCTCTCACTTACAACGGTGTCATAAAGGCCGGCACTCTCAAGTACAATGATATGTTTACGATATATCCGTACGAAAACCAGCTGTTCGTCGTGTCGTTGAGCGGGGAGGAGATAAAGTCCATACTTGAATATTCTTACGAAGGATGGATTCAGAATGACGGGGGGCACATACTTCGAATTAGTGAAGGCTCCGATGTGCGAACTGGACAGGAAAGATGGTCCTTCGTGAACAGAAGCTACAATTTTGACTCCTGTGCGGGTCTGAACTATACCGTGGACGTTACGGCCCCGTTCGGCTCGAGGGTATGCATATCCGGTCTTGCAGACGGCTCCGAATTCGATATGGAGGCGCGATATAACGTTGCAATGACCTCGTATCGTGCATCAGGCGGTGGCGGACACCTCACTTCCGGCGCCGGGCTGAGGGATGACGCAATTGCGGAAAGAATAGTGGCAAAGTATCCTGAAATCAGGGAAATGGTTTACCGCTTCTTCTGCGAAAAAGAAAACGTTGACACCGATGATTTCAGCGATGTCAACGTAATAGGTGAGTGGTCGTTTGTGCCTGCGTCCTGCTCTGCTGTGATAGAGTCGGATTTCGACCTGCTCTTTAACCTCTGAAATTCTTGAGACGGTTGGCCAGGGATCCGTCCATGGCCATTTTCATCATCTTCCTGCTGCTCTCGAACTGCTTCAGGAGTTTGTTTACATCGTCAACCTTTGTGCCGCTGCCATCGGCAATCCTGCGTCTCCTTGACAGATTGATAGCTTCCGGATGCTCTTTTTCGTAAGGGGTCATAGACTGTATTATCGCCTCGGTATTCTTGAATGCGTCGTCCGGTATGTCAACGTCCTTCAATGCCTTGTCCATACCTGGCAGCATGCCCATAAGGTCCTTGGCGTTGCCCATCTTTTTAACCTGTTGTATCTGGTTATAGAAGTCGTTGATGGTGAATTGATTACGTATGACCTTCTTCTTGAGCTCCCGCGCTTCCTTTTCGTCATATTGCTCCTGGGCCTTCTCGACAAGGCTCACTACGTCTCCCATTCCGAGGATTCGGTCGGCAATACGTTTCGGATAGAATATGTCGATGGCGTCCATCTTCTCTCCGGATCCGATAAACTTGATCGGTTTCCCGGTGACAGCCTTTATTGACAAAGCGGCGCCACCTCTTGTGTCACCGTCCATCTTGGTCAGTACGACTCCATCAAAATCCACCGCCTCATTGAATGCCTTGGCTGTTTCGACCGCATCCTGTCCGGTCATCGCATCGACGACGAACAGTGTTTCATTAGGGTTCAGGGCCTTGTGCAGGGCCGATATCTCATCCATCAGCTCCTTATCAACGGCGAGACGTCCGGCGGTATCCACAATCACTACGGCCGTACCGTCTTTTTTTGCCTGAGCAACTGCCCCGGCGGCTATCTTGATCGGATCCTTCTCTCCTTCTTCCGTATATACCGGAACGTGAATCTGCTCTCCCAGTGTCTTGAGTTGCTCTATTGCAGCCGGCCTGAACGTGTCGCAGGCTGCAAGAAGCACACGCATCCCTTTCTTCAGACGCAGACGGTTGGCCAGCTTGGCGCTGAATGTTGTCTTACCAGAACCGTTCAGTCCTGCAACGAGAACGACTGCCGGGGAACCTTTAACATTGATTTCTGCATTCTCGCTGCCCATGAATTCGGCCAACTCGTCGTGGACGATCTTGACCATCATCTGCTGCGGTTTCACAGCAGTGAGGACGTTCTGACCCAGCGCATCCTGCTTGACCCTGTCGCAGAAATCCTTTGCCACTTTGTAGCTTACGTCTGCATCGAGAAGTGACCTGCGTATCTCTTTTATGGTCTCGGCGACATTTATTTCAGTGATTTTGCCTTCGCCCTTAAGTATTTTGAAAGAGCGTTCAAGCCTTTCTGACAGATTTTCGAACATAATGCTGCAAAAGTACGCAAAAAACCCGAATATGTCTTTTTAATGTAATGTGTATTATGAACAAAAAAAATTTATCGGCCCGGTTTCTTCAAAGGTTGAAGAAGCTGGGAAACAGGAATCCCAACGATTTTCAGACAGAGCTCAATCGCAGGACAATTATTGCAATCTCCGAATGGGTAGCGGCAAGGGGTTTCTGCGAGGCTGAATGCAGCCTGAAATCCCTCTCAACAAAGTTCGGTATATCTGAAAATCAGTTGATTTATTTCTTCGAGACCAACTATCCCGGGGGCTTCAGGAGATTTAAGAAAGATTTGAGGATTGATGAGGCAAAAAGATTGCTCGTCAAGATGCCAGACGTTCCCCTGTCCCTTATAGCGGTTATGGTTGGAATCCGGGACAAGACCAATTTTAGAAGGCAATTCACGGAAGTCACTGGTTTGTCCCCTGCGGAATGGCGGGACAGAAACAGATGAAATATATTGTTCATTTTTGGCAGGATGTCAATCTTTTTTGTTAAATTTGCGTGATTTAGGTGAAGAAGACTCGGATATGCTTGAAGGAATCAAAGAGAATTTCGCAAGGATCATCGCTCTGTATGAGGAGCAGAAGCAGCGCGCCGATGCGCTTGCCTCTCAGCTGTCCCAGAAGGAGGAGTCTTTGAAAGCCTGTAAAGAGCAGATTGCTGAATTAAACCAACAGATAGATAGTCTGAAGCTTTCAAGTGTCTTTACGTCATCATCCCAGGGGGACAATTCCGTTGCAAAGGAACGGATTGAAAAGCTCATCCGTGAGATTGACAAATGTATTTCACTGCTTGAAGATTGATTATGCCAGACCAGAACATCACATTGAAGATAGCAGGCAAAGAATATGCGCTCAAGGCCAAAAGTCCTGAGATGGAGCAGATTATGCGTCTTTCTGCCGAGGAAATCAATTCCGTGCTTGCAAAATATGATGAAAAGTTCCCGGACAGGTCTCTTTCCGACAAGCTTGCATTTGTGACCTTGAATGAGACGATGGCTCGTCTGACTGCCGAAAGAAAGTTTTCGAAGCTTTCCCAGGAAGTGGACGAATTTGCTGCGCAGACGGGAGAATATCTGAAGGACAAGTAGCCGTCAGGCCCATCTTCTGAAAACAACAAGTTCCGAAGGAACAGGGTCAACTCGATGCAAGGATGGCAGGCCGGTCCCGAACCGGAAACCAGATATGTGACGGAGCCCAAATCTTATCAGAAGTCTTTTCTGAAAGTTCGGCTGACGGCTTTATAATAGCGGTGTCTGCTTTGGCGGATGCCGCTTTTTTGACATTTATTAACCAATATATTTATTTATGTTGTCATACATCCTAGTTGCCGTATTGAGCAGCGTAGTTGCTCTGGCAGTTTATATATTCATCAACAGGTCCTTGTCCAAAGGACGTGCCGATGCGATTATAGAGAAGGCCAAGCTTGAGGCCGAAAGCATCAAGCAGGACAAGATACTCCAGGCCAAGGAGAAGTTCTATCAGCTGAAGAGCGAGCACGAGGAGAAGGTGAATGCCCGCAACAATGAGCTCCGCGAAAAGGAGAATGCTCTCCGCAATCGTGAGAACCAACTGAACCAGCAGGCTTCCGAACTCGGTCGTCAGCAGCATCAGATCGATTCGGAACGCGGTCAGGTGAATGCGCAGCGCGAGGCTTGCAGGATCAAGGAGGATGAACTCGCCAAACTCACGTCCCAGGTAAACAAACAGCTTGAAACCATCGCAGGTATGAGCGCCGAGGATGCCAAGAATATGCTTGTCGAGAATATGAAGGCACAGGCCCGTACAGAGGCTCAGGCTTATATCAATGATACTATGGACGAGGCACGTCTCAATGCAGCCAAGGAGGCCAAAAGAATTGTCATCAATACGATTCAGCGTACCGCTACCGAGACCGCCATTGAGAATGCCGTGTCTACGTTCCCGATAGAGAATGATGAGATCAAAGGCCGTATCATCGGTCGTGAGGGTCGAAACATTCGCGCTCTGGAGGCTGCCACAGGAGTGGAGATCGTGGTTGACGATACTCCTGATGCCATTCTTCTTTCGGCATTTGATCCGGTGCGCCGTGAAGTGGCTCGTCTTTCCCTGCACCAGCTTGTACTTGACGGAAGAATCCACCCCGCCCGTATTGAAGAGGTTGTGGCGAAAGTCAGCAAGCAGCTTGAGGATGAGATACTTGAAACAGGTAAGCGTACCTGCATCGACCTTGGTATCCACGGTCTGAACATCGAGCTTGTCAAATTGATAGGAAGGATGAAGTACAGGAGCTCATACGGACAGAATCTTCTCCAGCACTCACGCGAGGTCGCCAATATATCCGCAATTATGGCATCCGAACTCGGTCTGAATCCAAAGGCCGCAAAGAGGGCCGGCCTCCTTCACGATATAGGAAAGGTTTCTGAGGATGAGCCGGAGTTGCCGCACGCACTTCTCGGTGCAAAGCTGGCAGAGCAGTACAAGGAGCGTCCTGAAATCGTCAATGCCATCGGATCACACCACGAGGAGATGGAGATGACTTCTATAATCTCGCCTCTCGTGCTCGTTGCCGATGCTATTTCCGGTGCCCGTCCTGGAGCCAGAAGGGAAGTTATTGAGAGCTATATTAAGCGTCTGAAGGGTATGGAGGATCTCGCTGCATCTTATCCGGGAGTGACAAAGTCCTACGCTATCCAGGCCGGACGTGAGCTCCGTGTGATTGTAGGCTCCGAAGAAGTGACAGACGAGCAGGCAGCGCGTCTCTCTACGGATATCGCACAAAAAATCCAGGATGAGATGACTTATCCTGGACAGGTAAAGATTACTGTTATCAGGGAAACCCGCTCTGTAGCTATTGCTAAATAGCGGAGATAATCCTGGAGAACAGTTCAGTCATTTTGGTGGCGGCTATGTCGGCTTGTTTTACGACATCGTCGCCATCATTCAATATGGCGGCGCTGTTGGTGGTGTTCGATACGTTAGTGATTACTGACATACCGAAAACCCTTATGCCGCACTGTCTGGCTACGATTACCTCGGGGATAGTCGACATACCGACGATGTCAGCTCCGATGAATCTGTAATACCTGACTTCCGCCGGGGTCTCGTATGATGGTCCCGGGTTGCCCAGATAGACTCCTGTCTTGAGTCCGAGCCCCATCTCATTTCCGATTTCCCTGGCTTTTTCCTGAAGCTCCAGGTCGTACGCACAGGTCATATCCGGGAATCTCGGTCCGAATTCTTCTAGGTTCTGTCCGATAAGCGGATTCGGCAGCATATTGATGTGATCTCTTATTATGATCAGGTCTCCGACCTTGTACCCTTCATTCAGTGCGCCGGCGGCATTTGAGACGAAAAGATACTCCGCTCCCAGCAGTCGCATAACCCTGACAGGCATCGCGACGATGCTTGTAGGATATCCTTCGTAGCAGTGGAAACGCCCCTGCATTGCTATGACGCATTTGCCTCCGAGAGTTCCGCAAATGAAATTTCCCTTATGCCCGATGGCTGTGGATACGGGGAATCCCGGTATGTCACGGTATGGTATGACCACGCTGTCGGTGATCTCGTCTGCGAGCTTGCCGAGGCCGCTGCCGAGTATTATTCCCACGACGGGGTGCCTTCCTTCCAATCTCTCCTGTATGAATCCGGCTGCTTTGTGTATTATGACAGACAATTCTTCCATAATCAATATTTGAGTTGTGATATGACTTTCCTGGCTTCCTCAAGTATTTCCTTCTCGTCCTTTATCTCCCGGTGCCTCATGACGAAACGTCCGTTTGAGATGACGGAATCTATGCAGTCCGAGTGAGCGGAATAGACAAAATTGGCCAGGAACGGTGCCGGCGAGAGGAAGAAACTGTTGTCGGTGTCAACGATGGATATGTCGGCGAAATAACCTTCCCCGATCCTTCCCGTATTGATGCCCAGTGCATTGGCTCCGTTTGTCGTCGCGCAGGCGAACAACTCGTCCAACTGCATCGTACTCGGATCCTCCCTCCAGGCTTTCTGGACAATCGCTGATGTCTTCATTGCTTCCAGCATATCCAGATTGTTTGAGGAAGCACATCCGTCGGTGCCGAGGCAAACGTTTGCTCCGGCATTCTTCAGCTCCTTGAACCTGAATCTATATCCGGATGCGAGTTTGAGGTTTGAGTTGATGTTGTGTACGCAGGTCACGTGGCGCTTGCCGAGGATCTCCACGTCGTTGTCAGAGAGCCACAGAGTATGCGCGGCGATTGTGTTCTCATCAAGGAACCCCATATCGTCAAGATATTCGACAGGGGTCAGCCCGCCGTGCTGCTCCATACAGTCCTGAACTTCCTTGTGGGTTTCGGAAACGTGGATGTGCATCTTGAGGTCGTGCTTCCGCGCGAACTCCTTGCCCCACCTGAGCATTTCATCGCTTACGGAATATATGGCGTGGCAGCATACCAGGAACTGGTTGCTCTGAGACCACTGGAGCGAGTCCTCATAGGCTTTCTCGCATTCATCCTTTATCCTTGAGAAACTCTCCGGGTCGTTCCTGTCGCAGATGATATAGCAGATGCCGGCCTTGATACCTGCTTCCGCGGCGGCCCTGGCACTTTCGTTCTGGAACCAGTACTGGTCATTGAAAGTGGTAGTGCCTGTCTTTATCATCTCCAGACAGGCCACTTTGGTTCCCCAGTAGATGAATTCCTCATCAATGTTGGATTCGATCTTCCAGATCTTGTCCAGCCAATCGTGGAACAGCATATCCTCTCCTATGCCCCTCATCAGGGTCATAGAAGCGTGCGTGTGCATATTGATGAATCCCGGGACGGCGGCTTTGCCGGTGCAGTCCATAATCTCCACGTCGCCGGCGATTTCCCATCCGGCACTAGAAGAAGCGGGCTCGATCTTTTTGATCAAGCCCTTGTCTATCAGAATATCCTTCCTTGATCCGGATACCGATATGTTCTTTAAAATAATTGCTCCCAATACTACAAATCTTCAAATTCTATGTCAGACTTCTCATCCTGCTCCACAGGACGCTGCGGAATTTCTCCGTTGAAACAGTTCTGCCTGATGTATTCGACAGCATCTGTGAATCCTTCCTGAAACTTCTCGAAATCTTCTTTGTAGAGGAAGATCTTGTGCTTGTCATAAGTGAATGTTCCGTCCGGATTCTGCCTGCGCTTGCTCTCAGTGATAGTCATATAGAAGTCGTTTGCACCTCTGGTTGACTTCACATCAAAAAAGTACGTGCGCTTTCCAGCCCTGACCGGCTTGGAATAAACGTCCTCCGCATTCCGGTCCTTAGTGTCAAAATCGTCCCTGTACATCTTGGTAATTTTTAAAGGATTAATTTTCACAAAAATAGAATTTTTTATCGATTCCTTACTATCTTTGCGCAAATTATTTGACAATAAGATGCTGAATCGTAGAATTCTCCGTATCAAGGTTTTCAAAACTATTTATAGTTTTGCTGAAAATCGGAGTATGACAGTGAAAGAGGCGGAGGCACAGTTGGAGGAGTCCTGTGAATCCACAAGGGATTTGTACCTTTTCCTTTTGGCAATGGTTGGACCCTTGACTGATGAGGCCAGGAACCGTATTGAAGCCGCCAAGGCAAAGTTCAATCCGTCCGAAGAGGAGAAGCATCCGAATATGAAATTCGTCGAGAACGGAATGGCTCCGCTTCTGGCCGACGATCCCGATTTTTCAAAGATCATCAAAAAGAAAAAGTTCTCCTGGGACCAGTATGACGTGCTGCTGAGGCATATCTATGAGTCGGTAAGGGAGAAGGATTATTTCAAGGGATACATATCCTCTCCGGAGCGGTCGCTCAAGCAGGATGCAGACTTGTGGGCGGATATCTATGCCAATGAATTGCAGGACAACGAGGAACTCGAGGCAATTCTGGAGGAATCCTCCATATTCTGGAACGATGACGTGGACTATGTGCTCAACCTGTGCTGCCGTACTTTCGAGAGCCTCGGAAAGGGATCCGGATGGTCTCTCCCTGACCTTTTCGAAAAAGACAAGCCGTTCGTAGTCAATATTCTCCGCAAGGCTGTTTCCAATTTTGACAGATATTACCAGGAAGTCGCTCTGCGTACTCCGAAGTGGGACAAGAACCGCATCTGTACTGCCGACCTTTGCCTGATTGTCGCAGGACAGGCAGAGGCGGAAGCCTTCCCGGAAACGCCAAAGAAAGTTATCATCAACGAATACGTCGAGATATCCAAGTTTTACAGTACACCGGAAAGCAAGGCTTTCGTGAACGGGTTGCTTGACAAAATCATTAACCAGTAAATATTATGAATCTTATGACCTTTATTCTTCAGACTACCGCGAATGCGCAGCAGGGTGGCGGTATGGGCTTCTGGATCATGATGATCCTTATATTCGTAGTAATGTGGCTCTTTATGATCCGTCCTCAGCGCAAGCAGCAGAAGGAGATGGAAAAGTTCCGCAATGAGCTCCAGAAAGGAGACAAGGTGGTCACTGCCGGCGGTATATACGGCACAATCGCCGAGATAGAGGAGAGGACCGTGCTCATCAAGGTGGACGGAGATGTAAAGCTCAGGGTTGAAAAGAGCTCCCTCGTCCGCGATGCGTCTGATCAGCAATCTTCAAAATAAACCGTGAAGCGCTGGGTCGGTTTTCTGCTTTGTGTGATACTGTCATTCAGTGTCTGGCTTGTTCATAACTTGTCCAGAATGTACACTGACGTGGTGAGTGTCAACATCTCAGCCGTCAGCAACTTGGACGGATATGCGCGGAATTCGGCTTCTACAGCTACCGTTACGGCGCGGTGTCATTGCTCCGGATTCAAGTTGCTTGCACTCAAAGCGGGATCTGATGACAAGGTGCGCTCTGTATTCATCGACCCGTCCGATTTCGAAAGACAGGAAAACGGCGACGGATTCGTGATCAGAGCATCATCGCTTTACAAATATGTCGCTTCCATTTTCGGATCAGGCGTCACGGTGGAGTCTTTCGTGAGCGAGAGGCTGGTGTTCCGTTTTGCGCACGAGAACAGCAGGAAAGTCCCCGTGCTGCCTGTGGAGTCCCTGCAATTCAGACCGCAATACTGTGCTACCGGAAGAATAACGCTGAATCCGGACTCGGTTACCGTATATGGGGAACCGTCCAGACTTGAGACTCTTGAGTATGTCAAGACCTCTCCCATAACTGTCCGTGAAATCCGTGGTGACATCAATGGAATCATTTCTTTGGATGCTCCAAAGGGTATCCGTATCTCTGACGAGAATGTCGCTTATTCATTGGAGGTTTCCAGATACGTGGAAGTGAAGTCGAGCGTGGGCATAGAACCGGTGAATGTGCCGGAGGGGAAAAGGATATCCGTCTTCCCGCCGAGTGCCGAAGTTGTGATAAAATGCGTATTCCCGATAGAACGCGATCCTTTCGAGGATTTCAAACTGTACATTGATTATGAGGATTTCATTTCTTCGATGAACGGTAATTGCGTCATACGGAGTACGGACCTTCCGGAAACCGTTATAAGTTGTATCATCTCCCCGGAGGTGTGTGACTGCGTGGAGAATCTTGAGCAGGAATGATGACTGTACTGGTGACAGGCGGAATAGCAAGTGGAAAAACTGTCGTGTGCAGGTATCTTGCATCGAAAGGTTATCCTGTTTATGATTCGGACAGCCGGACGAAGGCGTTGTACGACACGGTTCCCGGCCTGAAGGGAAGGATTGAGAAGGGCATCGGCGTGCCGATGGAAAAGATCAATATCATTTTTCACGACCCCGACAAGCGACGTGCGCTTGAAGATATAGTGTATCCTGAGGTGCTCAGGGATTTCAAGAGATGGCAGGAAGAGCAGAATGCTCCCGTCGTGATATTTGAATCAGCCGTAGCGCTTGATAAGGCGTTGTTCCGTGATCTGTTCGACCTGACCGTATGGGTCGAGGCACCTGTGGAAGCGCGCCTCAGTCGAAATCCCAAGACGGCGGAAAGGCTTGCTTCACAGTCATCGGAGAGGCCATCGACGGACCTGGTTTTGAAAAATGATTCAACATTGGAAAATTTATACAGACAAATTGACAAAGAATTGATATGCAAACTGATTTGAGAAAGATTCTGTCCGTTTCAGGACAGCACGGACTTTATGAGTACATCGCACAGGCCAGGAACGGAATAATCGCCGAGAGCCTGTCAGACAAGAAAAGGATAGTATTCGATGCACACAGCCGCGTAACCACCCTGGCTGACATATCCATCTTTACAAAGGACGCTGAGGTGAAGTTGTCAGAGGTGTTTACATCCATAAAGAACGCCTTGGGCGAGGCCGAATGCCCGACTTCAAAGAGCTCCGACAAGGATCTCAAGGCATTGTTCGAGAAGGCGATTCCGAACTATGACGACGACCGTTTCTATGTATCCCATATGCGTAAGGTGGTGGAATGGTACGGTGAACTTGTGAAGTTCGCGTCACTTGACTTTGTCAAAGAGGATGAGCAACAGGAAGCTTAGCGTCATCACCCTCGGTTGTTCAAAAAATACCGTCGATACAGAGCATCTCCTGGCGTTGTTGCCGGAAGATGCTTTTGATGTCATTGACGATACTTCGGAGCATCTGGACTGTCTTCTGATAAATACCTGCGGCTTTATCGGAGATGCAAAGGAAGAGTCGATACAGACCATCCTTGATGCAGTGGAGAGGAAGAAAAGCTCTCAAGTTGACAGCATTGTCGTATTCGGCTGTCTGTCACAAAGGTATATGTCCGAGCTGCCGCGCGAGATACCTGAGGTGGATGCCTGGTTCGGCGCCAGGGATCTTGAACCGGTCGCGGATTATCTGATGAAGGCATTCGGAATTGAACGCGGAAAGCGCAGAACGGGCGAGTGGCGGAAGACTTCACCTTCCGGCTACGCCTATCTGAAGATATCCGAAGGATGTGACAGGCGTTGTTCCTACTGTGCCATCCCACACATCCGCGGGGCCCATCGCTCAGTCCCTATGGAAGACATCCTTTCGGAAGCGGAGGAACTTGTATCCAAAGGTGCAAGGGAGTTGATACTGATTGCACAGGATACGACGTATTATGGCCTTGACCTGTATCACAGACGTGCATTGGCCGAACTGCTTCAGAAATTGTCCGAAATAGACGGCCTGGAGTGGATACGTATCCATTACTCGTATCCGGATGAATTTCCTGAGGACGTGCTCGACCAGATGGCATCCAACCCCAAGGTTTGCAAATACCTCGACATACCTCTTCAGCACATATCTGACAAAGTGCTATCGAATATGCACAGGCACGTCGACGGGAAGTGGACAAGGGAGCTTATCAGCCGCCTCAGGACACGTGTCCCGGGCGTGTCTCTCCGTACTACTCTGATAGTGGGTCATCCTGGGGAAGGAGAGTCTGAATATCAGGAACTTATTGATTTCGTTAAGGATACCGGCTTTGAACGTCTCGGCGCTTTCGAGTATTCCGAAGAGGAGGGAACCTGGGGTGCTGCCAATCTGAAGGATGATGTCCCGGCGGAGGTCAAGCGGAAACGGTATGAGACCCTGATGGAGATGCAGGCTGAAATCTCATTGGAATACAATCTGTCACGTGTCGGGACAGTGGAGAAAGTCATTGTGGACGGCTTCCTCGATTCCCAGCTTGTCTGTCGTTCGCAGCATGAAAGCCCGGAAGTGGATGGCGAAATAATAGTGCCTGTCGTGGAAGGTGTATGTGTAGGAGACTTTATCAAAGTGCATATTACGGAAGCTGACTATTATGATTTGAGAGGGGAGTATATAGGCAAATTTTGAGAACCGGACTCTTGCGACGGAGCGTTATTCCGTTCGCGGTTTCTCCCAGACTCCGGTGAGCCAAGACAAATCCCATTCTCCGTAAATTCAGAGAAAGTCTCTCTCAAAGTCTATCTTGTAAATTTTCGACATATCGTTGCGCATATTGAACAGTATGGTCTTCTGTGCCGGATTGTAGATGCAGGACCAGTTCGTAGCATCATTTGGCATTTCAATGGCAAATGCTCCCGCCTGCAGGCATTCGAGAGCCTCCATTTCGCTCATCACCGGCTTGTACGCGGCGCCGAACTGCATCAGATGAACTTTGTCGGCATAAGCATCCATCAAGTGTCTTACACGTTGTTTGGCGCTGTAGCCATTCTGCCACTTGTCAGTCAAATAGGTTTGTGTGGCCTCGAGATTGGCATAATAATTCTCTACGCTGTTGTATTCGTAAGGGATAACCTGAGAGGTAAAAGGCACAATATTCATACGGTCTTCCGGACGGAGCACATAAAGTTTGTTCTCCCAGTACTCGAAGATTGCATAATCTCCCGTGGCGTCTGCAATCATCCAATGAACGTTGATGGACGGATGCAGGGACACGTAATTATACTGTTCCATCATCTTTTCGACCTCATTGACCGTCTTGCATTTGCTCAGAATGAAGTTCTGCATCAGACTGTTTGCAATGTAACCTTTACCTGCTTCATCCTGCAAAACGCGCGTCGGTCCCGGTGTCCCTTTCTCTTGGTCAGCGAATACAGGTAACTGGAAAGCCCCAAAGCACAATCCATATTCGTTTATGCCGTCCATCGTAGCCATCGGCTGGCGCAGAAGACGGTGAAGAGAAGTCTCTCCGTCAGAGAGAATGCCGTCACCATTTTCATCGGGGTCCTTCTTGGAGATGCCATTGTAGCTCGCGGAATTGTAATTGGGTGCCGTGAACTGAATATACTTGTATCCGTTGGCTTTGTTGAACAGCATACAGAGCGGGCCGTCGGCACCGTCAAAATTGCGCCCGAACAATACTTCTCCCTTCTCGTTGAAGCATACAAATCCGGAGCAGGATTGCTGCGGACGCTCTTCGTCAAAGGGCTCTTCCTGACCAGCTTTTTCAAACCACAGTTCCTCCATGGCGTTATGATTGGACAAGTTATCCGGCATTACATCTACTATCAACTTCTCAAACTGGAGGTCCGTCGTAAAGTCCATATAATAAAACCTGTCGGAGATGCGGCGAAGTGACGACAGGGTGGTCTTTGCAGATTCGGCATCCTTGCACAGTTCGTAATTGACGGGATTGGCAACAGGTTCTCCAATTTGCCTGATATTGGTAATAACGCGATCCTCCGGTTTTTCTTGTTCGTGGTTTTCAATTTTTTCGCACCCTACATTGAAAACGAGTGCAGATAAGAAAAGCTGTAAAATTATGCAAATACGTTTCATCTGTTTAATATTTATTTCTCTTGCAAATCTTTTTAAGGTCGATGGTAAACCGCTATGAAGCTTCAGCCTGCACCATCCATATTGTGGCTGAAAAGAAGCTCATCCTTCTCATTATGACTGATTTATTCCTTGCTATATACTTCTTGGCCCTCAAAGAATGTCTTGAGTACCTGAACATTTCTGATGGATTGCGCATCACAGGTCAGCAAATTCTCGTCCAGAATGACGAAGTCAGCATACTTGCCCTCCTCTATACTGCCACGCTCCTTCTCCAAATGCAACTGCCAGGCTCCATTGTAGGTCATCGCCTGCAGGAACTGATAGCGGTCAATCAGTTCCTCCTTTTGCCAGACTGGCATCCCGGGTTCATAAGTACCGGTAACGGCAACCTGCATGCAATAGAATGGATAGTTGATACCATTGTCTGCCGGAGTATCTGTACACTGGCTGACAAGAATGTCATTATCAAAGAAAGATTTCATCGGATAAGCCTCGTTGCAGTAGGGCTTCGGAAGAATTTTCTCGAAGAATACAACTTGTTCCGGCGTAAAACAATGCCAGTTCATATTGCAGGACACTGCGATGTTGCATCGTTTGATTTCGGCATAATCATCTGGGCTGATATTGCGGATATGGACGATACAGTTGCGCAAATCTTTGTCGCCGAGTTCGTCATATGACTTCGCATAGGCTTGCACGCTGCGACGAATGGCTCCATCCCCCATAGTGTGAGTGTGGACGGTCAGACCTTTTTCGTTGGCTGCCTTGACAAGGGTGTTCATATCTTCCTCTGTCCACAGAGCTGTGCCGTGACCTGAGAAAATGCTGTCAACCGGACTGGTCGAGTACTCTCCCAATAGGAAACCGGTGCCCATTTCCGTACATCCGTCCATAAAGAGTTTGAGGTAGTCGGGATGAACATGTTTGCTCTGATACCGTTTTTGAACCGAAGTGGCATTGTTGACATAGCTGTAAGGTTTATTGTTGTTGAACCATGGCTCGATTTCGTAAGTAAGAGAAACATTGAGATGCAGTATTTTGTCCCAATCCATAGTAGTCAATGCCTGGAATAGCGATTCGTCATCAACGCTGTAATTGTTTGTCCACCCTTCGATGATGCTGGTGATACCTACCGAATGCACATATTTCTGCAGATTTTCGATGCCCTGGGAGATCTGCGCGGATGTGGGACGCATTTTGTTATTAAGTCCCGGGCCCTGGAGCAGAGAGATTGCGCGCTCGGAAAATACGCCGTTAAGTTTGCCTTCTGCGTCACGATACATAAACCCACCTGCGATCTGGCTACGGATCACATCACCCTCTTCGTTCAGAATACCGGCATTGATCATCGCGCGGGTATTGACAAGCGTACTGTGATGGTCAAAGCCAGTGAGGAAAATCGGTATCTCCGTGGTGATGTCATCCAGGTCCTTGCGATGACGCCGGTCCTTGCCGTCCTTACCCTTCATTTTAGAACAGTCATAACCTTCTCCATAGACATATTCCAGCTTCCGGCCATCAGCGCGGGCTTTATCTACGAATTGACGCACCTGTACAAGAACGTCGTCATAACTCAGTGTGTCGGTAAATTGCAGCGAGTTATCCTTCATCTGCTCGTTTATGAATTTCAATAGATAGTGGGCGTGCCCGTCAGTGATGCCGGGGATGATGATACCTTTGTCGGTGCGGTCGATTACCAGGCTTTTGTCGGTCCTGAACTTGTCGGCTTCCGTTCTTGTTCCCACATACGCAAATTTGCCGTCCTTGACTACCATAGCATTAGCCATAATGTATCGGCCGGTATCAGTTTTTCCTTTGGAGGTATCCACCTTGGCGGTGTAGATATTGCCGTAAACTATAATATTGTCATAAACATCCGGGGTTGGAACATCATTTTTTGCGCACCCCGAAATCGCAAATGCGGCAACTGCCGCAAGAATTATATTTTTTCTATTCATAATATAATAGGGAAATCTTAAGTACAATCAACATTTGGACGCAATATCCATTCTCTCATGCAAGATTCTTACAATTTCAATGTCACCATTTTCAACTGGCTGATAGAATATCAAATGATTATGTCAGCGTATCTATTCGGATTTGTATTGAGATATAGGAGATATACGACAGGAGTCAAGCACAGTATGAAATGTGTGCAGAATTTCTGACCCGTTGTTGAAAGCCTGCGATTATTTCTTTTTCTTCATGACAGGGTCAGATGTGAGCCCTACACCCAGTTTCTTGAAGATCTTCTGATCCACTTCGCTGAGCATTACGGTAGTGTGGACCTGACATCCGTCAAGCTCTGGCAACATCTCGAGGGCTCTCCTGCAGTTCTCGTCCGACTGGCTGAGCATTGAGAGGGCCACCAGTACTTCGTCGGTGTGGAGTCTCGGATTGTGCCCGTGCAGATATTCGACTTTGGTCTTCTGGATAGGCTCAATCATATTCTGGGGAATGAGCTTGACGCTGTGGTCAATCCCGGCCAATTCCTTTGTCGCATTGAGTATCAGGGCTGCGCTTGGACCCAGCAGCGGACTGGTCTCAGCCGTGATGAGCCTTCCGTCCTGGAGTTCTATCGCAGCGGAAGCCACTCCCGATTTCTCCATCCTCTCTTTTGCCGCGATGGTTGTCCTCCGGAAGTCCGTGGTTATCTTTGCCTGCTTCATAAGCAGGGCTATCTTGTTGACTTCGTTGTCGTTGCATTCGCCTTCAGCAAGCTTGTTCAAGGCTGAGTAGTACCGTCTGATTATTTCGTCCTTTGCTGCATTGCAGCATACTTCATCATCGCTGATACAATACCCTATCATATTCACCCCCATATCAGTAGGGGATTTGTAAGGGTTCTCACCATATATTCCTTCAAACAAAGCATTCAATACCGGGAATATCTCGATGTCCCTGTTGTAGTTGACTGCCGTCTGACCGTACGCCTCGATATGGAACGGGTCAATCATATTTACGTCGTTCAAGTCGGCTGTGGCCGCTTCGTACGCAATGTTTATCGGATGTTTCAGCGGAAGGTTCCAAATCGGGAAGGTCTCGAACTTCGCATATCCGGCTTTAGTGCCCCTGAGGTTTTCCTGATAGAGCTGACTCAGGCACACGGCCATCTTGCCGCTGCCCGGACCCGGGGCGGTGACCACTACCAGAGGCCGTGTCGTCTCGACGTAGTCGTTCTTGCCGAATCCCTCTTCAGAGTCGATCAGCGCGACGTTTTCAGGGTAACCTTCGATAGTGTGATGATAGTATACCCTTATTCCCATCCTCTCCAGTTTCATCCTGTACGCATCCGCGCTGGATTGTCCGTTGTAATGGGTTATGACTACGCTGCTTACCAGAAAATCCCTTTTGATGAATTCATCACGGAGCCGGATTACGTCCATATCGTAGGTGATGCCAAGGTCGCCGCGGACTTTGTTCTTCTCGATGTCGACTGCGCTGATGACAATTATGATCTCAGCCTCATCTTTCAGTTGGGAGAGCATCTTCAGTTTGCTGTCCGGTTCGCATCCGGGCAGTACGCGGCTGGCGTGGTTGTCATCGACCAACTTGCCGCCGAACTCCATATAAAGCTTGTCGCCGAACTTGGCGATACGTTCCTTGATGTGCTCTGATTGGATCTTGAGATATTTCCCGTTATCAAATCCGTACTTCATAACTCCGAATGATTACGGGATGCAAAGATAATAAAAAAAATGGTGGGGCCGTAAGCCGGTTTCTGTTTTTGAATTTGCCATTTATCTTCGCAACCTACCCCCTGGCATCGGGCGGGCCGCCCTCGTCTGCCAGTATATTTGGTTTTGCAGGACTCCGCGCTGTACCCGCAATATGTCGCCACATTACGCCGCAGTCTCTTACACTGCATTTTCACCATCGCCTTTCGGCAGTCATTCTCTGTTACAGTATGCATAAGGTTACCCCTATCAGCACTTTCTGCTGGAAGTCGCCCTTTCCTGTCCGGACTTTCCTCTCATTCGAGCGGCAAATCGCCCCACCATTGTTTTCAAAGAGTTCGCAAAAATAGTAATTTTTAATATCTTTGTGGCTATGAGAAAGTTGTTTCTGATTGCTTCAATGCTGGTTTCGCTCAGCTGCCAGGCGAAGATTGACCAGTATGTGGTCAAGGTTGTCCGCGAATATCCGCACGATACGAAGTCCTATACGCAGGGGCTCTTTTTCAAGGACGGAACTTTGTATGAGAGTACCGGGCAGTGGGGGGAGTCCACGTTCCGTATCGTGGACCTTGCCACCGGCAAGGCTGAGAAGCGGTTGGACTTCGACAAGAAATACTTTCTGGAGGGTTCCGTCATACTCGGAGATAATCTGTATATCCTTACCTGGACCAACAAGGTTGCGTTTGTGTATGATGCCAATACATTGAAGTACAAGCAGACATACAGCTATCCGCGTGAGGGCTGGGGACTTACTACGGACGGCAAGTCACTGATTGCGTCTGATGGTACGGACAAGATTTATTTCTTCGACGGCAGTTTCCATCTGGAAAGGACCCTGCGCGTTAAGCTTAATGGGAAATCCGTGAAATATATCAACGAACTTGAGTGGATCGACGGAAAGATTTGGGCCAATGTCTATATGACCGATATGATTCTTGTGATTGACCCCGATACCGGGGATGTTACCGCCCAGATCGACTGTACCGGACTCCTTCCAAAAGAACGGCGTACGCCACGCACGGATGTCCTGAATGGTATCGCCCAGAAGGACGGACGGATATTCCTCACCGGCAAATACTGGCCCAGTATGTATGAAGTCCGGCTTGAGAAGCGTCGTTAGAATTCAAATCTGAGCTTGAACATATAGCTGCGCGGAGCCTGCGGGAATACTCCGTATGCGTGTGCGTAGGCGAAATAATAGTTGTTCCAGAGGTTCTGCACGTGGAGTCCGATGGTGAATTCCGTACCGCGCAGATGGAAACTTTGGGTCAGTGCCAGGTCTGCGGCATTGTAGTTAGGGATAATATGTTCCGGGTTCCCTGTATTGTCCCAGTACTGTTTTCCGACAAACTTATGATGTATATCCAGCTCTGTGCCGAAAGGGGAACGGAATATGAAACCGATCATACCCATTCCGGATGGACTCAGAAGAATATCGTGGCCTTCTGAAGTGCGGTTCCCGCTTATTGTCAGGTTGTGCTCGAAGGTGAACCATCTGATTGGAGTCCATCGGCCCGTCCATTCCAGCCCTCTCCTGTAGCCGCGCGGCAGGTTCGTCTTTATGGCATATCCGGAATCGTCAAGCAGTCCGGTTTCGACCAGCATATCCGTGTAGTTCATCAGATAGAACACCAGTGACGTGTAAAGGAAGATTCCTTTTCTCTCGAATCCGATTTCCCAATCCAGGAGCTTTTCGGGCTTTACATCAGCTGACGCTTGAATATCCGCTCTGGACGGCTCTCTGTGGCCGTATGCGAGTGAGGTGAAAAACTTGCTCCTCCTTCCCAGCATCCAGGTTATCCCGGCGCGGGGATTGAGGAATCCGTAATTGAGGTTGAAATCCAGGTCCTGGAGATATTCGTCCGGCCCCTGCATCCTATAGTTGATAGCCCTGTACTGGAGGTCTCCGTATACGATTACCGACGGTGCGGCTTCGGCTTCAGCCCGCACGAAAAGATTCATCTCCTTCTTTACGGCATCGTTGCCGTAGTAGCTTCCTTCGTGCTTCCCCCTGTAATCTGACAGGTAGGCTCCTGCAGAAAAATGTCCGAATCCCTTGCTCAGGTCCAACTGACTCCTGAGCACCCAAAGGTCGTTGTCCAATATGTCCCTGTCCTTGGAGATATCGTAGAATCCGTATCCATGGGTATAGTTGAGTGTCGTGTTCCAACTCAGACCACGTCCGAAATCGTGTATGTAGTTTGCCTGGAAATGGCTTTGCCTGAAATTGTCCGTGTCGCCCATATTGGCGTTGTAGGTTCTGTCCCTGTAGTAAATGTCGATAGGTACACCATTCCAGGTGATGCCGCTTTTTTGACGACCCTGCAGGAATGTCAGCCTGAACGAATCATTTTCTCCTATCCATCCTGCGGATGCATAGATGGACTGTACGTTCGCGAAGGCGTTCCTCATATAGCCGTCCGTACTGTTGTAGGAGTATGCGCCCTGGACATAGAATCCGTGCTTAAGTCGTCCCGTGCTGAAATATACTGACGGGGTGAACGTGTTGAATGTCCCGTAACCTATTTTACAGCGGACCTTCGGCCTGTATTCGGGCATTGCGGTAGTCATATTGATGCTTGCCCCGAATGCTCCGGGCCCGTTGGACGAAGTTCCGAGGCCCCTCTGTATGCTGACCTCGGAAAGGATGTTGTCCAGGGACGGGATGTTGACCCAGAAAACCTCCTGGGACTCGGCGTCATTCAAGGTGATGCCGTTCAGCGTGACATTGGTCTGGTAGCCTCCAATGCCTCTTATCCTCAAGTTGGAATAGCCCAGACCGGTTCCTCCCTCATTCGTGGAAATCACGGATGCTTCGTAGCCGAGCGACATAGGGAGGGAATTCTGTGGATTCTGACTGCGGAGTTTTCCGGCCTGAACGGTCGTTGCTACAACCGGGGTCTTGAATGTGATGCCGGATGCACTTATGGATGCACTGTCAAGAATGTCTGGCTCGGGAACAAGCGCTGCCAGAAGCGCTGCAATGATAATTGTGTTCATTTCCTTACGACGGTATAGACCGTATCAAGTTCAACGGGCCTCTCTCAACCGGAATTTCCGGTACCCCGAACGATGCTGCGAATTTACAAAAAAATCTGTTTCCCTAGTTGTTAAAACGAGTAAAGCCCCGCTGTCTCAGCGGAGCTTTATCGGTTAGTTAGTAGTGTATTACCTTAAAGAAGGTTAATTATTGTTGGTTAGAATCTCTTAAAGACTTAAGAGTAGAGTTGTTTATCATTTCTGGTGCAAATATAATGCTTTTTTTAATTCCACCAAAAAATTTTTAAAATTTTATCAAAAAAATTTCAATTCTTTTTAAAATTTTTTAGAAAGTAACTCGGGTCTAAGAAGTTTTGTCCGTTCAAGAGCCTGCTCGTCCTGCCAAGCCTGGATAAGCTTCGGGTTTCCGCTCAAAAGCACATCCGGCACCTTCCATCCGTTGAATTCCTCCGGGCGTGTGTAAACCGGTGGCGACAGCAGTGAATCCTGGAAACTGTCGGAAAGGGCGGAAGTCTCGTCCGTAAGGGCTCCCGGGATCAATCTGATTATAGAATCCGCCAGAAGTGCAGCTGGGATTTCGCCACCGCTGACGACATAGTCGCCCACGGAGATCTCCCTTGTTACAAGATGCTCGCGGATGCGATGGTCAATACCTTTGTAGTGGCCACATAGAAGAATGATGTTTTCCTTGAGCGACAATTCATTGGAGATGCTTTGATTGAGACGTTCCCCGTCTGGGGAGAGGTATATTATCTCATCATAGTCACGCTCGGACTTGAGTTCCTCAAGCATCCGGAATACCGGCTCTATCATCATCACCATCCCGGCATCCCCGCCGTAACTGTAATCATCGACGTTCTTCCGTGATCCTATGCCATATTTCCTAAGGTTATGGACATTGATCTCAACAAGGCCCTTCTTGACGGCCCGTCCAACAATCGAGTGGGACAGCGGGCTCTCCAGGAGCTCCGGTACTACTGTCAGAATATCTATGCGCATAGATGATGCATTTAACTTGGCAAAATTAGCCTATTTCTTCGAAAATTTAAGTATATTTGAAGGTTATAACAAATTTACTCCAAAATTATGAGCGAAAATTTAGTTCCTGAAGAAATCATTTCTTCAGATGTAATTGAAAAGAATGAAGCGGAAGAGGTGAAGGAAGCAGCGTCAAATCTTGCAGAAAAAAGCCTTGCCGAACTCTCTGAACTTTTCCAGGGATTGAAGGAAAGCGCAGACTCCATGCTCCGTTCCAAGGAAGCTGAATCCATCAAATCAGCATTTTATAAACTTCTACTTAAACTGAAGTCCGACGAAGACGGACAGACCTCGAATCCGTTCGAGGCGGTGGAGGAGAATTTCAAGGCGCTTTATGCCGACTACAAGAAGGAACGCGCCGAGTTCAACAGGCAGCAGGAGAAGGAGAGAGAGGGGAACCTGGAGAAGAAACAGGCCGTGATAGAGGAGCTGCGCAGCCTCATAGAGGGGCAGGATGACGTCAGCTCGTCATTCACCGCTTTCCGTGAGCTGCAGAACAGGTGGCGTGACGCCGGCCCTGTCCCTGCCTCCAAGTTCAGGGATGTGAATGATACATACCAGTTCCTCATAGAGAAGTTCTACGATATGGTCAAGATAAACAGGGATCTCCGTGACCTTGATTTCAAGAAGAATCTCGAGGCAAAGGAGGCTTTCTGCGACGCAGCTGAGAAGCTCGCAGAGAACGAGAATGTCGTGAGTGCTTTCCACGAGCTCCAGAAACTTCACGAACAGTGGAAGGAGTTCGGTCCTGTGGCGAAGGAATACAGGGAGGATATATGGAACCGGTTCAAAGCCGCCACATCCGTAATCAACAAGAAATATCAGGCTCACTTCGAAGGCCTCAAGGAGACCCAGGCGGAGAACCTCGAGGCAAAGGTTGCCCTTTGCGAAGAGGTGGAGGCTATTGCTGAGAAGGAGATAAAATCATCCAACGAATGGAACGAACTCAGTAAGAGCATTGAGGAGATACAGGCACGCTGGCGCAAGATAGGATTTGCCACGAAGAAGGAGAATCAGAAGGTCTATGACCGTTTCCGCGCCGCCTGTGACAAATTCTTCGAGCGCAAGCGCGAGTTCTATTCTCTCTTCAAGGATTCTATGAATGAGAATTTCGAGAAGAAGATGTCTCTTATCGAGCAGGCCGAGGCCCTGAAGGACAGTACGGAGTGGAAGAAGACAACTGACCAGTTCATCGCCCTTCAGAAGCAGTGGAAGGAAATCGGAGCCGTTCCACGCAAGAAATCAGAGCAGCTTTGGAAGCGTTTCCGCGCCGCTTGCGACTCTTTCTTTGAAGAAAGGGACAAGCAGGCAAAGCCCGAGAATGATTTCTATGGCAATCTGAAGTCAAAGAAGAAACTCATCGAGGAGATTCTTGCCTATGAAGCGGTGGAGAGCGAGACGGAGAATGCCGAGGCTATGCGTGCATTCAATGAGCGCTGGCAGGCGATAGGCTTCGTTCCGTTCAAGGAAAAGGACAGCATAACAAAGGCATTCAAAGATGCGATGCAGCAGAAATTCCCTCTGTTCGGACAGCGCAGCGCCGAGAGACGCGGAGGCTCCCGCACGGCAAGGAGCCCTAAGGATATCCTTATTGAGAAGTATCACAGCCTCGAGCAGGATATCGTGACTTACGAGAACAATATCGGCTTCTTCTCCGCATCAAAGAACTCCGAGCCTCTTATCAAGCAGATGCAGGAAAGAATAGAAAACGCCAAGAATGAACTTAAGGAACTTGAAGAGCAGATAAGAAAAGCAGAGGAGGGTGGTGAGTAATGGACAAGAATACTGTTATCGGGTTCGTCCTTATCGCCGGAATACTTCTCGGTTTCACTCTTTATCAGAACGACAGGCAGCGCAAGTTCGAGGCTGAACATCCTGAAGTTGCGGCTGTTGCCGCTGATCCGGTTACTGATTTTTCTCCTGTATCCTCGGAGGAACCGGCTCCCACCGGTGAGACTCAGCTCCCGGTCTTCAAGGATTCGCTGCTCCAGGCTTCAAATAATCTCGAAGGCGAAATTGTCTCTTTGGAGAATGACCTCCTGAAGGTTGAGTTCAATACCAGGGGAGCGCAACCGTACAGCGTGCTCGTCAAGGACTATTACAATTATGACAGCACCCAGCTTTACCTCTTCCGTCCGCAGAGCAGCGAATATTCCATCAGCATATATGCCGGTGAGTATATCCGCACCGCTGATTTCGTATTCAACGTGGCAGAGCGTACCGCAAACAGTATCACTATGCGGCTGCCTTTTGAGAATGGAGGATACATAGAGCAGAAATATGTGCTCCGCGAGAATGAATATCTCGTTGAAAACCAGCTTTCGTTCATCGGTCTCGGAAATGTCATACCTAGGAATGTCAATTCGTTTGACATCGACTTCTCCGTAGTAATGCCGAGGATGGAAAAAGGATACAAGAACGAAGTTCAGTATTCGAAATTGGATTACTATTTCGACGGGGAGAAGAAACCGGCGGAGATGGCACGCGGACGTAGCGGGAGCAAGAGGATTGACTCCAAGCTCAGTTGGTTCTCATTCCATCAGCAGTTCTTCTCTGCGATAATGAGATGCCCGGACGAATTCTCGTCAGGGGAGCTCGGTGCCAATTTCCTGCCTCAGGATGATCCGGAACGCAATCTGATGGCCTGCGAAGCCAAGATGCGCAAGGATTTCCGTCCGGGAGAGGATACGGTCATCCCATTTGAATTCTATTTCGGACCTAATCACTATCAGACCTTGAAAGGGTATGATCAGAAATACGAAAAGACCATTCCTCTGGGAGGATGGCTTGTGGGATGGTTCACGAAATTCGTTATTATCCCGCTTTTCAATTTCCTGCACAAGTTCATCGATAACTTCGGAATCATCATACTGCTTATGACACTCGTCATCAAGCTGGTCGTTTTGCCGTTCACATACAAGTCGTACGCTTCTTCGGCGAAGATGCAGGCTCTCAAGCCTGAGATCGAGAAGATAAATGCGAAGTATCCGAATACAGCCAATCAGCAGGATCAGTTGAAGAAGCAGCAGGCTACGATGGAACTTTACAAGAGGGCGGACGTCAGTGTGATGGGAGGATGTCTCCCTACACTCCTGACATTCCCTATCCTTTGGGCGATGTTCCGTTTCTTCCCTGCATCAATAGAGCTTCGCCAGCAGGGATTCCTGTGGGCGAAGGACTTGAGTACCTACGATAGTATCGTGGATTTCGGTACCAGGATACCTCTGCTAGGCGATCATCTTTCACTCTTCGCGTTGCTTATGGCTGTCGTAATGTGGCTGTATGCGAAGATGACAATGTCAAACCAGCCTTCGGCCAACGACCCGAACGCCAAGAGCATGCAGTTTATGAGCGTGTGGATGATGCCGATAATGATGTTTTTCATCTGTAACAACCTTTCCGCGGGACTCAGTTACTATTATCTTCTCTCTCAGTTGATTGCAATGGTTGAGGTCTGGATAATCAGGAAATATTGTGTCGATCCGGCCAAGGTGCTTGCCAAAGTCGAAGCAAGCAGGGGAAAGCCGCTTCCTAAGAGCAAGTGGCAGCAGAAGCTGGAAGAAGCTCAGAAGCTCCAGCAGCAACAGGCAAAGCAGAATGCTCGCAGATAGACTTGAATCTATATTGAAGGAACTGCCATCAGGTGTAAAACTGGTGGCAGTTTCAAAATTCCATCCGTTGGAAGCCCTGTTGGAGGCGTATGATGCCGGGCAGAGGGTTTTCGGTGAATCCCGGCCTCAGGAATTCCTGCAGAAGGTCACTTCCATCGGGAAGGATGACATCGAATGGCATTTCATCGGACATCTCCAGACAAACAAACTGAAGATGGTGCTTCCGTATGCATCGATGGTTGAATCCGTTGACAGCCTGCATCTTCTCCGGGAGATAGACAAATGGGGGAGAGACAACGGCAGGGTTCTGGATATCCTGCTGGAACTCCATCTGGGAGCAGAGGAGACCAAACAGGGGTTCCACGAAGAAGAGATACTGGAAGTGCTCTTCAATGCCGGGCAATATGCAAACGTCCGTTTCTGCGGACTGATGGGGATGGCATCCCATACCGAAGATGAATCCGTGATTGAGGCGGATTTCAGCAGGATTGATTCGTTTATGGCATATCTTGTCGACCTGTTCCCTGAGCTTGATACCTTCAATCAGCTCTCCATCGGAATGTCCGATGACTGGAAGATTGCCATAAAGAACGGCGCCACCATCGTCAGGATAGGCAGCGCCATATTCGGACCAAGGTCCTTGTGATGATTATTTTCTGATTTCTTCAATCATAGCCTTAGCTATGGCGGCGGATGCTCCGGAACCGCCCAGTTCCCGGCGTATCAGACCGTAGTCCATTTCCATCTCCATCCTGTAGTCCCTGTCCTCGAGGAGCCGCCAGAGTTCATCGCACACGTTCTGCTGGGTGAAGTCGTCCTGAATCAATTCTTGGAATACGAACTTGTTCATTATCAGGTTGCCCAGAGAAATGAAACGGATGTTGTCAAGTACTTTCAGAAGATTCTTCGCAACGAATGCAGTAAGTGCCGATGTGGACCAGCATACGACCTGGGGCGTTCCAATCAGTGCTGCTTCAAGCGAAGCCGTCCCGGAATTGATTACGGCTGCGTCAGCGTATTTGATTATGTCATATGTGCGACCGAACAGAAGATCGACATTTGTCCTTTTCCCTATGTATTTGCGATAATCCTTTTCCGAACGGGATGGCGCTCCGGCTATCACGAACCTGTACCCGGACATCTTGTCAGCTACCTTCATACATATCGGCATCATCCTGGAAATCTCACCTTTTCTGGATCCTGCGAGTATTGCGATGTATTTACCTTCAACAGGCCTTGAATATTCGTGATTGTCTATTGCATCCACCAGCGGGTTGCCTTTGTATATATATTGTATCCCGTGACGGTCGAAATATTGCTTTTCAAAAGGGAATATTATGAAAAGTCTGTCAACGTATTTCTTGAGCTTCTTGTTCCTGCCTTCGCGGCTGGCCCAGGTCTTCGGGGCTATGTAGTAGAAGACCTTCAGGCCAAGGTTGTGGGCGAATTTCGCTATCTTGAAATTGAACCCCGGGTAATCTATCAGGACCACCACGTCCGGATTCCATTGCTTGATGTCCCTTTTGCACTCGGAGAGGTTCCTGAGGAGCTTGAATCCTTTACCGAGCACATCGGTCAAACCCATTACGGCTCCTTCGCGGTAGTGGTGTACGAGTTCCCCTCCCGCTTCCTGCATCATCTCGCCTCCCCAGACGCGGATCTCAGACTCGGGGTCTTCAGTTTTTAGGCCTCTTATCAGGTTGCTGCCGTGCAGATCTCCCGATGCTTCTCCCGCTATGATATAGTATCTCATTTGAATATGCGCTGAAATCTTCTGAATTCTTCGTAGTCCGTATTGTCTATGCTGTGCGGTGTAATTGACACATACCCGTGCTCGTTGGCAAAATTGTCCGTCGATTCCGTGTTTTCAGGGTCTGCGAGTACCTCTCCGGCCATCATATAGAACACCTCGCCCTCTTCTGCTACAGGCAGTGTCATATTCGGATAGGCTTGGGCAAGGACACCGAACTTTTCGTACATCTCCTTGTTGTACGGGACGAATTCCTTGATCCACTTTTCGAATCCCTGTGTCGTTACCCGTATTCCCTTGATCTTTTCAGCCGGTAGATCCGGGAAGTTGACATTGTATATTATTCCCGTGCGACCGTTTTCCATTATGGTCTTGAAGATGTCGGGGAACAACTGCTCCACGACAGTGAAGTCTGCATCGTGCGTCAGGTTGTCCAATGAGACTCCTATCGAGATCAGACCGGCGAATGCTCCTTCTCTGGCTGCTCCGATGGTGCCGCTGTACCACATCGCTGTCGATGAGTTCAGCCCGTGGTTGATTCCGCTTATGATGACGTCCGGCTTGGACCCTTCATAAATCATGTCCAATGCATATTTTGCACAACTTGCCGGGGTTGCATCCAGGTAATGCCATTTCACTCCATCTTCTTCTCCCAGGTACTTTGCGGCTATTGGTCTTATGCCCAATGAAATAGCCATTGAAGTGCCGGACTGGTGATACTTTGGAGCTACGACGGTGACCTCTCCGAAACGTTTCATTATTCCGGCCAGGGAATGCAGCCCCTTGGCATTGATTCCGTCATCGTTGACAAGAAGAATTTTCATCATATAATTTTTACAAAGATAATTGATTTTCAGATTAAAAATTGATAAATTTGCGTCGCTTTTTCGGGCTAAATATTGTTAAACATCATAATCAAAAATTTAAAATGGTAAAAGTAGGTATTAACGGATTTGGTCGTATCGGCCGTATGGTATTCCGTGCTGCAGTTGAGAATTTCTCAAAAGACATTGAGATCGTAGGTATCAACGATCTTCTCGATCCTGATTATCTCGCCTATATGCTCAAGTACGATTCAGTACACGGCGCATTCAAGGGTGACATCAAGGTTGAAGGAAGCACACTTATCGTCAATGACAAGAAGATTCGTCTCACTGCTGAGATGGATCCTGCAAACCTCAAGTGGAATGAGGTCGGCGCTGAGGTTGTAGTTGAGTCAACAGGTCTCTTCCTCGAGGATGAGAAGGCTCGCAAGCACATCCAGGCAGGTGCAAAGAAGGTCATTATGTCTGCACCTTCAAAGGACGCTACCCCAATGTTCGTATACGGTGTCAACCACGAGACTTATGCCGGTCAGGATATCATCTCCAATGCATCCTGCACAACCAACTGTCTCGCTCCTATTTCCAAGGTCCTCAATGATACATTCGGTATCAAGAGAGGCCTTATGACCACAGTTCACGCTGCTACGGCAACACAGAAGACCGTTGACGGACCTTCAAAGAAGGACTGGAGAGGTGGCCGTGGAATCCTCGAGAACATCATCCCTTCATCAACAGGTGCCGCAAAGGCAGTCGGCAAGGTTCTTCCTGCACTCAACGGAAAACTTACCGGTATGTCACTCCGCGTCCCTACATCTGACGTCAGCTTCGTTGACCTCACCTGCGAGCTTGAGAAGCCTGCAACTTATGAGGAAATCTGCGCAGCAATGAAGAAGGCTTCCGAAGGCGAGCTCAAGGGTATCCTCGGATACACTGAGGACGCAGTGGTTTCTACCGACTTCCGCAATGACAGCCGCACATCAATCTTCGACGTAAAGGCAGGTATCCAGCTCGATCCTACTTTCGTAAAGGTTTGCGCTTGGTATGACAATGAGTGGGGTTATTCAAACAAGGTTCTTGAGATGGCAAGGGTCATCACAAGGAAATAATCCGTCATTTTCTTACAAATAACGGGTTCTTCGTTTGAAGAGCCCGTTTTTTTTATTTACATTTGAGGTGGTTATAAATCATTTGCAATATGAAAAGGCTTATCATTTCTGCAGTTGCGCTGCTTGCTTGCTGCGCGGCTCTTGCACAGGCAAAGATCAACTGGCCTGATTATGAATTCACGACGGTTAAGGAAAATCCTATTACCCCGGTAAAGGATCAGGCGAGCAGCGGCACCTGCTGGGCGTTCTCAACGATCGGTTTCGTAGAGTCTGAGATTATCCGTATTAACGGAATCAAGGATGCTGCAAATTATCCTGACCTTTCTGAATTCTTCATTGTATCACACTCCTATTCGGACAGAGCTGACAAGTTCATCAGACTTGACGGCAATCTTACCTTCTCTGCAGGATCAGAGGCGGACGACGTCCTCGACGTGATAAGAGATTATGGTATGGTCCCTCAGTCTGCGATGACAGGAATGAACTATGGGACAGAGAAGCCTGCACAGTCTGAGCTTGACGCTGTCCTCAAAGCCTATATCTCAGCTGTAGCCAAGAAACCGAACAGAACCCTCACCACAGCCTGGAAGAATGGATTCGACGGTATCCTCGCCGCTTATCTCGGGGCATATCCTGAGACATTCAAAGTGAACGGAAAAGAATATACTCCGGAATCCTATCGTGATGCTTTGAAGTTCAATCCTGACGATTATGTCACACTGACTTCTTTCACCCATCATCCTTTCTATACTCAGTTCGCTATCGAAGTCAGTGACAACTGGCGCTGGGACAAGGCATACAATGTGCCTGTAGATGAGTTTATGAATGCCCTTGACAAGGCAATCAACGAAGGATATACAGTTGCTTGGGGTGCTGACGTGAGTGAGCCGGGATTCACCCGTGACGGACTTGCAATCTATGTTGACGTCAAGGCAAGCGCTGAGGCTGGATCCGACCAGGCACACTGGGTAGGGGAGGACAACTCCGAGAAACCTGCAGTCAACACCATCGTTGAGAAAGAAGCCTCTCAGGAGCAGCGTCAGAGGGATTTTGACAACAAGACCATTACTGATGACCACGGTATGCAAATCTTCGGTATTGCCAAAGACCAGTTTGGAAACAAGTACTATATGGTCAAGAACTCCTGGGGAGAAACAGGCAAGTACAAAGGTATCTGGTATGCATCAGAGGCTTTCGTGAAAGCTCAGAGCATGGATATTGTTCTTCACAAGAGCGCTGTCAGCAAGGAGATGAAGTCAAAGCTCAACATCAAGTAATGAAGATTTCATCATACATTCCTAACGCTATCACATCCATGAATCTCGTATGCGGATCTCTGGGTGTGATAGCCGCTTTTGGGGAACGTCAGGATCTGGCGTTCATACTTATGCTTCTAGCGGCATTATTCGATTTCTGTGACGGATTTGCCGCCAGAGCCCTTCACGCTTATTCCGATATGGGAAAGGAACTTGATTCCTTGTGTGATATGGTCAGTTTCGGCCTGCTTCCTTCCATTATGATGATGAAATGTATGCAGGCGTGTCGTTTCGGAGAGAGCTGGGTATGCTGTATCCCGTTGCTGATTGCGGTTTTCAGTGCACTCAGACTTGCCAAGTTCAATATAGATCCAAGGCAGAGTCACGGGTTCATAGGCTTGCCTACGCCTGCGTGCGCAATAATGTGCGCGTCGCTATGCTATTTCATAGCTGCTGAACCGGCAAGCTGGCTGGCCACCTGGGCTTCCGGCAATTTTTTCATCCCGGTGCTTTCGGTGATACTGTCATTCCTTCTTGTCTCTGAGATTCCAATGTTCTCAATCAAGTTCAGTAAGGATGACTCCAAGACTCTGAAGCAGAAAAGAATATGCTTCCTGATAAATTGCGTGCTCTGTATCGCGATTGTCGCAGTATTCGGGCTTCACTGGTCCTTGGCTGCGTTGATGATTTTCACAGTCTATATTATAATGAACGCTGTGTTCGCAGCATTATCCGTATAATATTGTCTGTCTACTGGATGGCCCTGTAAGCTTTCAAACCCTTTTCAAGGATATCCAACGCTTTCTGAAGTGCCGGCACTTCGAGTACATAGGCTATTCGGACCTGATTCTTTCCTATGCCTGGCGTCTTGTAGAACGGTCCGGCTGGGGTTATCATAACGGTTTCGTTATTTTCCCTGAAATCCGTCAATAGCCATTTTGCGAATTCCTCCGTATCATTGACAGGCAGTTCGGCGACGGTGTAGAATGCTCCCATCGGCATCGGGGAGAATACGCCTTCCATCCGGTTAAGGCGTTCGATAGTATAGTTCCTCCTGGCAATGTACTCGTCACGCACTGCAGTGAAATATTCTTTCGTCGCACTCAGCGCTCCGTATGTGGCTACCTGACCGAGTACGGGCGGGCAAAGCCTGGCCTGGGCGATTTTCGTGATAAGGTGCATTACGTCCCTGTTGTGCGAGATGATGCATCCTATCCTTGCTCCGCACAGATTGTATCTCTTGGAGGCAGAGTCCACAAGTATTACATTGTCCTTCAGGTCCGGTATCTGCATTGCGGAGAAATATGGGTCGTCAGTATAGCAGAATTCGCGGTATGCCTCATCCGAGATCAGGAATATGTCGTGCTTGCGGCACAGCTCACCGATTGCCAGCATTTCTTCCTTGGTATACAACGTTCCGGTAGGATTCCCAGGGTTGCACAGCAGAACCGCTTTCGTCCTCGGGGTCATAACCTTCTCGAATTCTTCAATCGGGGGCACTTTGAATCCATCTTTGATGTCCGTATGCACCGCAACTATCTTGACTCTGTTCATAAGAGTGAAAGTGTTGTAGTTGCAGTAGAACGGCTCCATCACAAGTACTTCATCATCCGGGTCGCAGGCGGCCTGGAACACCATTGTAAGGGCTTCGCTGCCGGCTACTGTTATAAGTATGTCATTGAGGTCTATGTTGATCCCAATCTTCTTGTAATACTTCTCGATTATTGCATTCCTCAGCGAGTAGGTTCCCGCTGAATTGGAGTACGGCAGATGGTCGAACTTGAAATCGTGAACGGCTTTATATGCCTCGTCAGGAGACTTTATGTCCGGTGCTCCGATGTTAAGGTGATATACTTTAACTCCATCGGCTGTCGCCTGGTCTGCGTAGGGTGTAAGTTTGCGGATGGCCGATTCTGGCATAATCTCCGCTGTCTTTGAAATATGGGGCATATTGCTGTTTTTGTATTCGCAAAGATAGGGAAAATTCTTACCTTTGTTCTCCTGAAAACCGTAAAATGGTGTGAAATAGGATGTATAAGATAAGCGTCGCTCCTGAAGAGATAGAAAAATTGCCCCTGGGCTCGTTTCCGGGGGAAATCAAGGTGATAACCGGGGTGGGAAAGGAATATCTGAAAGCAGTCCTGTATCTTTCCGCTCAGAAGATGATTGGCTTCGACACGGAGACCAGGCCTGTCTTTTCTCCGGGACAGCGCTGTCATGGGGTGGCGCTGCTGCAGTTGTCCGGCCCCCAGAAGGCTTTTCTTTTCAGGGTGCAGTCCCTGGGAATGGGCAGGCTTCTTCGCAATATTCTTGCTTCTCCCAAAATAATCAAGGTCGGAGCGGCTGTCCACGATGATATCAGGGGTCTCCAGAAATTGTCCCCGTTCGAGGCGAAGGGATTCGTGGACCTACAAAAAATCGGATGGGAGTGGGGAATCAGGGACAAGAGTGTCAAGAAGTTGGCTGCCAATATATTGGGATGCCGCATTTCCAAGACGCAGCAGCTTTCCAACTGGGAGGCCCCCGAGCTTTCCCCGGCTCAGAAAATGTATGCGGCTACGGACGCCTGGGTTTGCCTTGAAATGTACAAACGGCTGCTCTCTTCCAAGAAGCATCCTCTTTCACCCGAAGAACTGAATCCTCCTCAGATACAGCAGAATGACCAGAATAATCCTGAAGCACGGAAGGGATGAGTCCCTCCGTCGTTTCCATCCCTGGGTATTTTCCGGGGCGATAGCACAGATTGTAGGCAACCCGGCCGAAGGGGATATTGTAGGAGTTTACACATCCGAAGGGGAGTATGTGGCATCCGGACATTATCAGATCGGATTCATTGCGGTCAGGGTTCTCAGTTTTTCCGGTGATCCCCAGGACCCGGATTTCTGGTACGATGCAATCTTGAATGCATACAGGTTAAGGGAATCATCCATAAAAGAAGGTACGAACTGTTACAGGCTCGTACACGGTGAAGGTGACGGGCTGCCGGGGCTTATCGTGGATTATTATGACGGTGTCTGTGTGCTTCAGGCACATTCGGTCGGTATGTTCCGTTCAAAGAAGCAGATAACCGAGGCCTTGAAGCGGGTTTATGGCGACGGACTGAAAGCCGTGTATGACAAGAGTTCCGGTACGGCGCCGTTCAAGGCAGGACTGGATCTTATAGACGGATATCTCTATAAAGCAGACGGATTCGACGGGGCTGAAACCACCGCCCTGGAGAACGGACACAGGTTCATCGTAAACTGGGAGGAGGGTCAGAAGACCGGATTCTTCCTGGACCAAAGGGAGAACAGGGCGCTTGTGGAGAGATATTCCAGAGGAAGAAATGTTCTCAATCTTTTCTGCTATACCGGCGGTTTTTCAATCTATGCGCTTGCGGGAGGAGCCATTCACGTTGATTCGGTGGACAGCTCCGCCAAAGCGATGTCCCTAGTCGACAGAAATGTTGCCTTGAATGGGTTCAAGGAGCATACTGGATATTGTTCCGATGCAATGGAGTTCCTCGCCGGGGTGAAGGAAGGCAGCTATGATCTCATAATCGTCGATCCCCCGGCATTCGCCAAACATAGGGGAGCTCTAAAAAATGCACTACGAGCATATCAGAGGCTCAATGCTGCTGCTATATCAAAAGTTTCGTCAGGTGGTTTCGTATTCACCTTCAGCTGTTCGCAGGTAGTGGACAGGGAGGCCTTCGCGCTTATGATTTTCTCTGCTGCTGCCCAGACGGGACGCAGGGTGAGGATTGTCGGAAGGCTTATGCAGGGACCGGATCATCCGGTAAGTATTTATCATCCGGAAGGGGAGTACCTCAAAGGCCTTCTCCTCTATGTCGAATAGGTCTCGATAAGTTCAAGCAGACGGTCAATCGCTTCGCTGTCAGGGATGTGCCGCAATACCGGCTCGCCTTTCCTGTAGATGGAGACACGTCCTCCGCCTTCTCCGACATAGCCCCAGTCTGCATCAGCCATCTCTCCCGGCCCGTTGACTATACACCCCATAACGGCAATCACCATACCTTTGAGGTGTGATGTTCTCGCCTTTACGGCCTCGAAAGCGCCCTGCAGGTCGTACATCGTCCTTCCGCATCCGGGGCAGGCGATGTATTCAGGCTTGTAGAATCTTCTTCTTGCAGCCTGCATTATTTCATCCTTCCATTCACAGTCGGGCATATCGTCCACTTCTCTGGAAAGCAGTTTCGGTCCCCATTCGCAGGCGGCGTCAAGCATCCTGCAATCCCTTTCTGAAAGCCCGGCTCCGGAAACAGGACCGCCCTTTCCGTATCTCTGCGCAAGATATTTTGCTACAGGTATTTCATTTACAGGTGGCTCTGTAAGCGAAACTCTCACAGTGTCCCCGATTCCTTCGGACAGTAGCGATGATATGGCTACACAGGACTTGATCCTGCCTGAGTCGCCGTTTCCGGCTTCTGTCACGCCGACGTGAATCGGGAAGTCGCATCCGGCCTCCTTCATTTTTGCCGCAAGAGCCTTGTAGGCCTCTACCATTACCACGGTATTGCTGGCCTTCAATGACACCACAACTTCATAAAAAGAGGCCTCCAGGCACATACGAATCCATTCCATTGCGGCAATGGCCATCGCCTCAGGCGTGTTTCCGTATCTTTCAGTAATATATTTGCCCAGAGAACCGTGGTTGAGTCCGATTCTGATTGCGGTGCCGTTTTCCCGACATACCTCAATCAATCTGGCGAACTGCTCCCTGGCCTTCTCGTGGTCCGGGTGGAAATTCCCGGGGTTGATTCTCACTTTTTCCACCAGAGGCGCAACGGCGATGGCTGTCTCTGAAGAAAAGTGTATATCTGCCACCAGAGGTACATCATATCCCTGTGCACGCAGATTTTCGCGTATCTTCCTAACCGCTTCCACGTCCTGCAGTCCCGGTACGGTAATCCGTACCAGACTGGCGCCGGCGTCTGACAGCTCCTTGCATTGTCTTACCGTGGCCTCCACGTCAGAGGTATGTGTGTTGCACATTGTCTGCACGACGATGGGATTGCCGCCTCCGATTACAAGGTTTCTGCCTATATGAACTTCTCTACTCATCCTTCTTTCCGTAAACTATGTCGTACGCTTCCTTCTTGAGCATCTTGGTTGTCTTGCCGTAGCGTTTTCCAAGATGGATATACAAGCCAATAGTGATGTTGATGTCGAACGGATATGCGTACCTGTAATAGTACTGATTGTACGGATGCCAGCTGCTTTCATAGTCCGGGGCATACAGACTCTGCCACGAATATCTGATAAGTCCGGCGATCCTCAGTTCGAACGGGTCGTATATCGCGGAGAATCCCAACCCTCCCTGAAGTCCGTAGTCGAACCTGTATTCATAAGGATAGAAATTGTGGAGATATTCCTCCGGAACGAGGTTGAAAGCACTCTCCCTCTCTATATTCATCCTATAACCGCCGTAGAAACCCAAGTCCGCAAACAGCTTGAAGAAATCCATATCATAATGACCTTCCACCATAAATGGTACCTCCACGACCTCCATTCTGAGCTGGGTGGCTCCGTCTACGTCCGAATAACTTCCGGTTTCCTTGTTCTCTTTTGTAAGAAATCCCTCGTATCCGTGAGCCAGTCCTATGGTGAATCCGAAATACGGCAAATAGTTGAACATCTTCATGTACTTTGTGTACATTATAGAGAAGTAGTTCTTTGAAAAGAGGAAATTCTGATGCTTTGACGGGCTGAACGACATATTGTTGAATGATACTCCGTAGTTGACGCCGATCATAGAATAATCGTTGAGCATATTCTTTGCGCGTACCTGAACGGTGTCCAGATACTCGTTGTCGTAGAAGAGCGAATCATCCTCGAATTTGAGCACTCCGGTGGTATCCTTCTGTGCGTACGCGCAGAAGCAGCATAGAGTCAGAGCGGCCAGTAGCAGTAATTTTTTCATTCCTTATC
>JAZUKB010000013.1:0-2769 GCA_045643085.1 Candidatus Cryptobacteroides sp. | reverse complement strand
TACCCGTGGACCATACGGTATTTCGCATCCTCGGGAAGGTCCTCCCGCCACCAGTCCCACTCCGCATCCAGGGAAGGGACCTCTGGCATCTCCTGCTCCGCGCTGATAGGCTCGTGGCCGGGCACATTGACCTCCAGACGGTAGCGGTGGGAAGGCACTGCGGTATAGTCCATCTGCCAGGAACCGTCGGCGGCCCGTGCGAAACGGCCCGCCTCCTTGCCTTCCGTCAGGTCGGTCAAAACCGCCTCCGCCTCCGAGAGCTCCGGCGCGATCTCACGCGATGCGCCCCTTGTGTATGTCAGATTGAGGGTCTGCACTGACTCATCGCACAGGATGCACTCCACGACTACTTGAGGGTCCTCCATAGCGTCCATCGCCACTTCCTTCATGCAGGAGCACATGACGGGTATCAGGCAGCTCATAAACAACCAACGGAGCAAGGTCATCCTATTTTGTGGATCAATCATATCCGGATTCTTTTTGTTAACTAATTATCGACAGGAGTATTGTAATCCACAACACCCATTTCCGGCAGGACTTCACTTTCAATATATTTTCTGCCCAATTTTGACTCATTTGAATAAGATATAAGACGAAGTTCCACATCATTGAATGTACTTCTGTCAATCTTATCAACGACCAGGGCGATGCGGCAGGATATGTCGGGATGCAGGGCACCTCTACCATGCTGGGTTCTATAACGTTCTAATATGGAGTCCAAATAAAGCATACACGTACAACATCCTCCCGCTTTGTCTTCTTGAACCCAGTAATCCACAATATATGGTAAATACACATAACCATCAATGGTATATGCAACGATTATCGACTTTCGTGAAAAATCAACCGGTCCGAAGCCTCCGAGGCCGTGATCCTGCAGCTGTTCTTCATTTTCGATAAGATAAATAGAATGGCCATAATCCGAATACTCATCATCGGAACGTTCCTCACTATGTAATTGTTGTGTACCATCACCCAAGACTATATAATATTGAAACGGCATAGTCGGTACCCCGTACTTCCAATCTTCAGGACGGCCGTTACTGCCCCTGACTTCATAATGTAAAATGGAAAACTGCCTATGCTCCCGCAGGTGTCCATTGATGAAATCTACATATTGTACTGGACCATGAAGCCAGGTTAATGAATCAAGCCAATTCTGATAAAGACTACGAGGTTCGATCATACTCTCAAGTCCCGAGAACAGGAACGGCCCCTCCCCCCAGTAGCGGTCATCATCCCAGAGCAGGGTACGCTCAATCTTCGCTCCGAAGATACCCGTGGCACCTTGGATGTTCGAATAGACGTTGTCACGAAGGAAAACTGACGACAGGTCCGAGGAAGTGCTTACCTGTTCCAGCTGGTAGGCGTCTGCCAGGAACTTGTCATAATCCTCAGAGACGGCGAAATAATGCAGTTCCGGGAAACGTTTCCTGCTATGGACGAAGTCAGTCTTGTCTTCCAAATATCCTCGGAAATCGCCGGATATCAGGAACTCCGTGCGCTCCGCCTCACGTGCCGGAAAACGTAAATAGTGACGGTGATTGGCCGCTCCCATCAAGTCGGGATAAACGGAAAGCCTGAAATATCGGGAGTCGAATGCTGAGAGTCCAAAATATGTGGAAGATTGTTCATTAAACTTGTCCACGTCAGGATAGTCCGTGGCAAGGTTTTCCGTTATCTCTCCTTCCGAATCCATATCGGGATAGTTTATGCCATAGAACCATACTGGATTTCTGAGTGTGTCCACAGAGAACACATACCCGTGGACCTTACGATATTTCGCATCTGCGGGAAGATTTTCCCTCCACCAGTCCCACTCAGCATCCAGTGAAGGGACCTCAGGCATCGTCTGCTCGGCACTGATGGGGTCATGCCCGGGGATATTTACCTCTAACCTGTAATTGTGTGAAGGAATGGCCGAATAATCCAACCGCCAGGAGCCGTCGGCAGTCCTCGTGAAGCAACCCACCTCCTTGCCTTCCGTCAGGTCGGTCAAAACCACCTCCGCCTCCGAAAGTTCGGGAGCGGATTCACGCGACGCGCCCTTAGTGTAAGCCAGATTGAGGGTCTGCACCGGCTCATCGCACAGGATGCATTCCACTACCACCTGCGGCTCCTCCATAGCATCCATCGCCACTTCCTTCATGCAGGAGGAGATGAGGACAAGTGCAGGGACAATCATGAATATATTTCTCATAAACGGATAGTAATTAGAAAGTTACCTTATAACTGAAATTCGGCATTATCGGAAGGATGGCGATCTCGTTCCAGGTCTCCGTCGTTCCGTCGAAATAAAGCATGAACGGGTTGAAGTGGTTTGTTGCATTGCACACTCCCAGGCTTACCTTATGTCCGACATCGCCCGTCTTGAACTCGAACTGATATCCCAGGTCGAGACGGATGACCGTCGGCATCCGGTAGTTGTTTATGCCGGAGAAATACTTGGCTGTCCAGTCCTCGCCCGGAAGATGGACGAGGTATGTTTCCGCCGCACCGTTCTCCCAGTTGCCGCTCTGGAGGATGAAACCCGCGCTGAAGCCCTTCCACTGCGCCATTGCATTCAGAACGTGCGGGCGGTCGAAGCGGGCGTGGAAAGGCAGGCCGTAATTGGTCTCGGCGAAGCCGTGCCTGTCCGTCTTTGACAGCGTATATGCAACTCTCGCATAGAACTCCTTACCCAGATACTCGTACAGGAACTCCCCGCCGTAAGCGGTTCCCTTGCCGAAGTCCACCTGATTTTCCCATTCCGCGAGAGCGCCGCTGAAC
>JAZUKB010000012.1:0-5449 GCA_045643085.1 Candidatus Cryptobacteroides sp. | reverse complement strand
CAGTCTGCATGTCAACAATCTGTTCAAGGAGGGAGAACTCATAAGGGAAGTGGTAGTCAAGGATTTCTTTACAACCACTCGGCATGGCGCTATGGACGGGAGAACCCAGACACACAAGGTGACATATTACAACCTGGATGTGATCATCTCGGTCGGTTATCGTGTAAAGTCAAAGCGAGGCACGCAATTCCGCATCTGGGCCAACACCGTCCTGAAGGAATACCTCATCAAGGGCTACGCTGTCAAGAACAACCTGATTCAGGAACGTTACGACGAACTCAAGGCTCTGGTTGATACCATCGGCCGGACGATGCTGCGCCTTGAGACCGGCGCCGAAGATCAGGTCCGCTCGATATTCGATGTCGTGAGGGACTACACCTACGCTCTTGATACCCTCGACGGTTACGATTATCAGAGTCTCGAGATTCGCAACACCTCCGGCGGAGAGACGTTCCACGCTACTTATGAGAATGCGATGGAGGTGATAAATGGACTCAAGGAGAAATTCGGCGAAAGCTCTCTGTTTGCAAATGAGAAAGATGAGTCCTTCCGCAGCTCCATCGGACAGATTTACCAGACCTGGGACGGAAAGGACCTCTATCCTTCAGTGGAGGAGAAGGCCGCAGTGCTGCTGTATCTCGTTACAAAGAATCATTCGTTCACTGACGGCAACAAGAGGATTGCGGCAACGCTGTTCCTGTGGTTCATGGAGAACAACGGCATTCTCTATGCCACTGACGGAAGCAAGAGAATTGCTGACAATGCACTTGTGGCACTCACACTTATGATTGCCGAGAGTAAAACTGAGGAGATGGACATGATGGTCAAGGTAGTCGTCAACCTCATAAACACAAGTAACAAATAAATACCGCGAACTATGCTGATAGGATATGCACGTTGCTCCACCGCTGACCAGAATCTGGATTGGCAGCTGGATGCCCTGACAAAGAACGGTTGTGAGAGAATATACCAGGAAAAGGTAACCGGTACCAAGAAGGAACGCCCGGAACTGAACAGGATGCTTGAAGCGTTGCGAGACGGGGACACGGTCATCGTCTGCGAACTGACAAGGCTCAGCCGTTCCACCAAGGACCTGTTTGAGTTGGTAGAAAGAATCAACGGCTGCGGGGCTGACGTCAAGTCACTGAAGGAGGCCTGGCTCGACACCACCACCCCACACGGCAAGCTGCTGTTCACCATCAGTGCCGGCATCAGCCAGTTCGAGCGCGACCTGACCCACGAACGGACAAGGGACGGTCTTGCTGCAGCACGCGCCAGAGGCCGCCTGGGTGGCAGACCTAAGATTGATGAGAAGAAGATACAGCAGGCAATGGCCATGTACGATGTCAAAGACATCCCGATTAAGGATATCCTTGAAGCCACCGGAATCAGTCGCGCAACGTTGTACTTATACTTAAGAGCCAGAAAGGGATAAATCTTTCCTACTCCATATAGAAAATCGCCGCTGTAGATTGATACAATGGCGATTTCTTTGTAAAAACGCTATACAAATATAGCACTATTTACTTGCATTAAAAGCGGTAAATATAGATTTTTCGCTATACACCTATTAAGTCAATACGATTTTTGCGGGTACTCCCTTTTCATCCGGTCCGGACTTGCCGTTGATTATAAAACACGCTCAATAAAAGCGGGCGAATTCGCTTATTTTTTTGCAAAACACAACGCAGAGGTTAAAAGAACGAACATAGAATAAAAAGAGAAAACAATATTCGTCCCTTCTGTCGAAAAAAGCAATAATCTATTCGCTAAATTGAAACAGCAGGCTTGTCCGTCAAATCGAAATGCTCATCAGAGTAATCGGCGACAAGATTGGAAAGAAGGGTATAAAATTCGGTTTCAATTCATTTCAAGATTGGACTCCTGCCCGGACAGGATTGTGCGTTCAACGGGAATGTCACCTTCCCTCACCTCCAGGAACGGCTTGCCTCCCCTTATTCCTACGGAAGCATACCCGAAATTGGTGCTCAGGAACGAGCTGAAGTCCCCTTTGATTTTCGGATCGATGTAGAGGGTCTTTTCGACCGCATCATACCGTATTCCCGTGAGGGCCTGAAGAAGGCTGTAGCTCGACAGCGCTCGGGCGTACCAGTTTCCGCACTCATATTCGTTGTACGGGTTGCGCACAGTGCCGTCATACCTGCTTCTGACTGCACGGACCATCTCAAGGCCTTTTTCCACCTCACCTTCGAAAATCAGATGAGAGGCGGCCTGATACTCGATTCCCGTCCACACCTCGTCGCTGTAGACGAAAGGCAGGCTCGGCTTCCCTCCCTTCGGCCAACTGCAGATCAGCGTTCCGGCATCGTGCCTTCCACCGTATCCGGGGCGCTGCGTGCAGGAATGGTTGATCATATCGGAGCGGAAATTGTATCTATAGACCGAATTCAGATGGCTCTTGACCAGCTCCCTGTCAAGAGGGTCTTCCCTGCCGCTTGTCAATGACATCCAGCACCCGAGAACACCGTCGGTAAGGCATCCGGTGCCATACTGATATTTGGGCCCCTCTTTCTGAAGAATCTCCAGAGCCTCAGGGCTGTAAGAGCTCTGGTATGACTGGGCCTCAAGCGGACTGCCGGCGTGAAGTCCGGTCCATTCCACTTTCTGGAAGAAATACTCCCCATCCCAGAGATTATCCTTCATATAGCGGCGGCATTTGTCAAGCAGGTCCCTGTATCTGCCGCACTCCTCACCGAGGTATTCCGCCATTGCGATATAACTGTCCAATGCGGAGGCGTAGAAGGACATCATCATACCGTTGGCTCCCCAGAACTCTATGTCGTATGTGTTGTGCTGCGGTTCGCGCATCGCCCCGATATGGTCCGGGTCCCAGGTCTCTATGCAATAGTCCAGACTTGCCCTGACCTTCGGAAATATGGCCTTGAGCCAGTTGTCGTTGCCACTGATTCGCCAGTCCCTGTACACCTTTGTGATGCCTCCCAGCTGTCCGTCAGCGGCAGCGTGGAAATCGTGCTTGGTAGGACGTATCGGCAGTGCCACGCGGAAAGCCTGATGGCCTCTCTCGTCCTGTGCCACAAAGAATTCCGTCTCACGCAAGGTGCGCTCGAGATTCGGGAAAAGATGAGGGATTGCCTGAGCATAGTTCCAGACGTGCGTCGTGGTGCCGGGGCAGGAACCCCAGGTGTCCCCCGTACCTTCATAGCAGTGAAGCCTGCCGTCGTGTTGGCGCAGGACCGTGGGGGATTTGAGTATCGACAGATTGGAACCGACGGCATCGATGACCTCCGCGGGAAGAGTCGTCCCGAAGAATGTCTCGGAAAAGAGTTCGGAACGTTTTTTCAGCGATTCCCGGTTTTCGTTCCAGAATGCGACGGTTTCCTCCAGATTTGCAAAACGGTGGCTGTACCAGGGCTCGTAAACGGAAGGGGTGTAGCCCTCGTTGACCTCGCTGTCATAGTGAGACACCCTGCTCGTGGGCACATACCATACGAGATTGAGCCGTACGGTCTCCGTAGCACCGGGCTCTATGCTGACAGGGACGCTGAGCGAAGCGCCGTACTGGCCATCCTTGAAGTTCTCGGCAGGGCGGTTGTTGATAACCCCTGCCGCCACCTTGTTCCACTCGATGGTGAGAGGGTCGAACCAGCCTCCCCTGAACCAGCAGCCGTCCACAACGGTGCCGGGCCTGTCGGTATAGACCGCCAGATGGGCCTCTTCGTAAGGTCTGCCGGGGTCGGCTTCAGCGTTGAGCACGAACCCGTTATCCATATTGACGATATAGCCCCTGGTATACTGGGACCTGTCGAGAAAATTCTTCGTGCTGAAAGTGTATATCGTCTCTAGCCTCTGCGAAGTCGTATTGGTAAAACTGTATTCGAGGCAGGCGACAGGCAGGCTGGAGGCATCCTCGTCGTTGGGAACGAACGGGCTCCAGGCTTGTATCTTGACCTCCAACGGAATATCTTTGTCACCAAGGTCAATTTCCGCGAACGGGAAACGTCCGGTAAACCTGCAATTTTCGAAGCGGGGCATACCCCAGGTTGTCTGGCCGTAGCCGAGTCCCCCCTGTCCGCGTCCGAAAATCTTGTAATCGGGGACCTGCCCCTCAAGCACCTTCGCCCCGTTCTCATATCCTTTCACGCATATTGCGGAGAAAGTGGCGGGTTCGTTGAAAAGGTCCGGTTCGTGGAAGAGAGAGACGTTGGAGAGTGCGCCCGTACCTTCCACGCAAATCATACCCGCGCCCAGTCCTCCGAGAGGAAACGCAATGTGGTCCAACTCTTTGCCTTCATACACGCCGTCGTAGCCCGACGGTGGGGTGGTACAGGAAGCGACCGTCACCGCCAGCACCGCAATACAGATATTCTTGAATTTCATCGCCGATTATGTTTCAGATTATGCCGAATTTAATTTGACAGTGCAACAGCACTATCGGATGTAAAGTTATACATTTTTTGCCGAATTCACGTCCACACAGCATAAAATTCAAAATTGCTATGAATTTACCGCATATTTATTAACTTTGTGCTATAAAATAGTAGCAATATATGGAAACACTTTACGCAACCTTCTATCAGAGCCTCGAGTCAACCCCCATGGATTTCTTCCGTGATTTTCACGAAGGCATAAATTGGGACTGCCGGATCATAGGGCTGATGGGGCAGAAAGGCGTTGGCAAATCGACACTCCTTCTGCAGCACATCAAGAAGCACGAGAATCTGGAAGAGACATTGTACGTTAATGCAGATGACATATATTTTGCCGCGCACACTCTTCTTGATACAGCAAAGACCTTCTATGCAAACGGAGGCAAAATCCTATACATAGATGAAATTCACAAGTACAAGGGTTGGAGCACTGAGATTAAGAACATGTACGACTGTTTGCCATACCTCAAAGTCATCTATTCCGGAAGTTCCATTCTGGACCTAGAGAAAGGAGGCGCAGATTTGAGCCGAAGGACCGTTGAATATCATATGCCTGTGCTTTCCTTTCGCGAATATCTGAATATCAGGAACAACTGGAACCTCCAGAAGGCCACGCTGGATGAAATTCTTCAGGGTAAGGTGGATTTCCCGTATGGGGAGCATCGTCCGCTTGCTTACTACAAGGACTATGTCAAGACTGGCTGCTATCCATATTTCGGGGAGGCGGAGCAGATGGTCCGAATGCGACAGGTCATCAATACCACCGTTGAAGTGGACATTCCGAAATATGCCGGTATGACAGTCGCCTCCACACAGAAACTTAAGAAATTCATGTACTACATCTCTCAGAGCGTACCTGTTAAAATCAATTTTGCAGATATGGCCAGGGATCTTGAAATAGACAGGAATGAACTGCCGCAGTATCTCGAGTATCTTGAAAAGGCTGAGCTCGTCTCCGTCTTGAGAATGAAGGCAAACGGTGATGCCATCCTGCGCAAGATGGACAAATTATATCTGCATAACCCCAATATGATGCATAC
>JAZUKB010000011.1:0-2644 GCA_045643085.1 Candidatus Cryptobacteroides sp. | reverse complement strand
CTTCTGCGCCAGCTCCGACTCCATCTGCACCACATCCGCATGTCCCTTCTGGCCGAGTTCCTCCTGACGCACGGCACGGTCCCTGGCAGTCTTAGCCGTCTCCACCTGATCGGCCACGACCTGTACCATCTCCGAATAATAGAGCACGTTCGCAAACGCCTCCATCGTCGCAAGGCATATCTGGTCACGCTCCTGCTGCTCCTTGCTTGCGCCCATCTTCACCGACGTAGAAGCCATCCTAAGGTTGTTCACCGACTGGAAGCCGTCGAACAGCGTGATGCCGGCGCTGACGCTATAACCGTTATGGAAAGTGGTGACATTGTTATAAGTATTGGTCTCAGGGTCAAGGTTACGGCCATACTGATTGTAGGCGTATGTCTGAGCCGAGAGCGTAGGCGTGAAAGCCTGCATTATAGCGTGACGGCGCTGCCACTGCTCATCGCTTCGGTCCGCCGCCTGTATCCTCATCTTCGTGGAATTGCTCACAGCATACTCCATGCAGTCATGCAGAGTCATCGCTGACGCTTTCTGCTCCTGCGCCATCGCGGCGAAGCAGCAGAGTCCTGCAGCAAGAATAACGGAAACCAATGATTTAGGGATGAAAAGGAAGTTCATGTGCAGATTCTAATCTGCAAGAACTGTGACATCCACTGTGCCAGAGCATTTAACTCTTTGACTTATAGAACATTGATGATTTAAAGCGAGTATGCAAGTGTAAAGTTTCTTTACAGTGATTGTAAAGAAACTTTACACAGGTCAAATCTACATCAGCACGCAGTGAAGCTTGGTGCTCTGCTCGTCGCTGCTGATATTCACCTCGCGGCACATTCCTTTCAGAATTGCAGTCTGAAGAGCATAATCTTCTCCCTCAAGCTTTTCAGCTTCAATGAAACAAGGAACGGAAATTTCCACGTCCTTTGTTCTGTTCTTTTCGGAATATGACACTCTTACGGTTGCGCCGGAATTGGTGCCCAGCATAAGCAGACCTTCTTCAACAACCTGGTTGAAATGGAAAATGTCCGTGGATGAGAGGTTATATCTCTTGCAGAAATTGGTGATTCCGCCCATCATCTCGTAGTAGTCATATTTGCTGGTACGGATATCGTAACGGAATTCACGAATCCGGTTGATGAAATTGCGTGTCAGCTCTTTCTTCGGATTCTCGAAAATCTCCTGTGGAGTCCCTTCCTCATAGATGTAGCCACCGTTCATAAAGAACACACGGTTGCACACTTCCCTGGCGAAACTCATTTCGTGGGTGACTACCAGCATAGTTATGCCCTTGCTGGCAAGTGTCTTCATAACTCCCAGAACTTCACTGACCATCGTCGGGTCAAGTGCGGACGTGGGTTCGTCGAACAGCAATATCTCCGGCTCCATTGCAAGTGCCCTGGCGATTGCCACACGCTGCTTCTGTCCTCCTGAAAGCTGTGAGGGAACCGCATCCCACTTCTCCGCAAGTCCCACAAGTTCAAGCAGTTCCATCGCCCTTTTCTGCGCTTCCATACGGGTCTTGCCCAGAAGTTTCATAGGGCAGAACGTGATGTTGTCCATTATGCTCATCCCATTGAAGAGATTGAATGACTGGAACACCATAACCATCTTTCTCCTGAGGCTCGGCACATCGACTCCCGGATCCATAATATTGCATCCGCCTATCTCAATACGTCCTCCGGTAGGCTGCTCAAGCAGGTTCAGGCAGCGCAGGAAAGTGCTTTTTCCGGTTCCGGAGGGACCTATAATACTTATCACCTCCCCTTTCCTGATTTCAGCGTTGATATCCTTCAGGACACAAACTCCGTCGCTGTACGTTTTCTTGAGATGTGAGACACGGATGACGACATCGGAATCAGTGTTCCCGGACGGTTCTCCAACTCCATAGGGACGCTTGCGGCCGCGACGGGCAAGATACAGAGCCGCTCCGGAAAGAATAATGGCCGACAGTACGGCGATTATCCACGCAGGAATGCCTTCTGATCCATCGTCCATACCCGGTTTCTTTACCAATGCCACCACCTTGCTTTCATAAAAAGGAATCTGTCGGATTACTCTCTGCCTCTCCTCCGTAACGTTGATTATTCCGATGGCAGCATCTGCTCTTTCCGCAATAAGGCTCGGAATTATTCCGCCGAAATCCATAACTGAAAATTCAACGGGTCTGCCGATATGGAGGGCGAAGTGGCGCATCAATTCGATTTCAAATCCGTCGGGAATGCCGTTGAGCATCAAATTCATCGGAGGTGAACCCAGTATTGTCGCAACTTTCAGGACAGGGCCGTTGGCAATCCCTTTCACATCCTTGTGCGCTTCAAGTAAGTCTCCCCTGAACCATCTGTCATACATATCTTCATACTCGGAAGTCTGTTTGAATTCATTGATGAATTTTTCAAACTGAGCCGAAAGATAGTCGTCGTCCAGCCGGAAGCAGGCTGCAACCGGCATCGGATCCATATCTGAAGAGATGGTATCCAACTCGGGGTATTCCCGCAACGGTATGATGGCATTGACATTGTCCAGATAATAAGCCGCTATGTACCCCGAACGCAGTGCGGTAATTCCGTCAACGTCATTGTTGAACGATTTGGCGTTGGCCGTTCCGTACTTTTTGAAAAGATGTGTTTCGGTGATTGTTCCAAGGAGCGCC
>JAZUKB010000010.1:0-2914 GCA_045643085.1 Candidatus Cryptobacteroides sp. | reverse complement strand
GCAAGGGCTCGTGGAAGGAAAGGCGGCCATCCGAAGGTCAACAAGGACACCATCGAGCAGGCCATGACGCTGTATGATTCACAGAAGTACCCGGTGTCACAGATCCTGAAGATGAGCGGCATCTGCCGGCGTACCTTATATAAATATATAAACCTCCGAAAGGAAGAACAGAGCGCAGCAAAGAAGGGAGAATGACATATTGAATAATCCATATGGGACGCCGTATCATTCTTTCTCCCGCACAGCGGCTGGAGTTTACTACCGTACCGGACAGCATCTCTGATGATGTCCTCGAGTATTATTACACTCTCAGTGATGATGAACTGAGTGCAACACGACAGCATCGTGGCGATGAAAACAAGCTCGGGTTTGCAATGAATGTCTGCTGTCTGCGGCACAAAGGCTGGCCGTTCCTCACACTCACATACGTATCGCCAAAGGCCATATCTTTTGTAGCGACACAGATTGGCGTTTCCGCCGGATGCATCAGCCGATACGGAGAGTCCAGGAACACCAAATTCAACCATATACTTGAGATATGTGAATCATACGGATATCGTCAGGAGACTGCTTGGGATGACCTTAGCAAATATGTAGAGTCTTTATCTTCCCGATTGAGGGACGAGACTGCCGCCCTGAAGGAAATTGTCGCATACGCGGTTACCAATCGTATCATTCTGCCACGAATCACCACCCTGGAGAAGATGGTCAATGACACGATGAACAGGATGGACGCCGCCGTATTTGCCAAAATTTCATCGTCCCTCTCAGAAGAGCAGAAGAACCGCCTGGACTCGGTGCTGACAAGTGAGGGGAACGGACTGAGCGAGTTGTTCAGGCTCAAGGATGTCTCGGGACGCTGGAACAGCAAGTCCATGAATTCCATTCTGGAAAAGCTGACGAAAGCAAGGTCGCTTGAAATAACCGACGACCTTATGTGGCTGCATCCGAATCTGCTGAAATACTACTACAAGATCGCTGTTCGGTATGACGCCTCCCGCATCAGGCGTTTCGCGGATGACAAGCGGCACTCTCTTCTGGTGATTCTTATATATCAGCTTCGGTTCGGGCTCGTTGACATGGCCATCGACATGAACGACAAAATCCTGGTCAGAATGGAGTCGGAAGCAAGGAAGACGATGGCCAACTATTATGAAAGCAAGAGGGATGAGATAGGCAATAATTACAAATACTTCCGGAGGCTTGGCGAAGAAATATACAATGCCATTGAGACCGGTGCGGATCTGCGGGAGGTTGTTGAGAAAACAACTACGATGGAGGAACTCAGGGCGAAGTTGGACAGCAAATATACTCCTCATGAGGCGGACCAGAGTTATTACCAGAAAATGATATCCGGGTATTCCGTGCTGCGTCTGTACGTTCCGAACCTGTTTGACAAGGTCACCTTTACGTCTGCATCCCCATCTTCCGTGACACTTGTCAAGGCAATAGCCTCCATAAAGGAGATGTATGGCGGGAAAGGTTCAAGGTTGAAGCCTGACATCCCGGTAGACTTCCTGAGCCAGGAATGGGTCGCTGCCGCAGTATCTGAAGACGGGAAGATAAATCGCGATGCTTATATTGTTGCCGTTATGCTTGAACTGAGAAGGCAGCTCCGTTCAGGCGATGTTTGCGTAGAAGGCAGCAGCAAGTACCGTAGTCTTGAAACGATGCTTGTGTCCAGAGATGCCATCGAGATAGGCTCCATGGGAGTGGGAAGCACATACAGTGAATACGTCAAGAGCAGGATTGCAGATTTTTCAACAGTCAACAGAATGCTCGACGACTGCTCGGAGTCTGTCCGTAAGGTGATCAGGAAGAACGATGGGAAACTGCATCCAGAAAGACTTGAGAACGAGGTTCCGGACGGGGCGGAAAAGCTCAATGCTGAACTATATTCCCTGCTTCCGAGGGTGACGCTCTCTGAAATCATGTTTGAGGTGAATGAATGGACGCATTTCACCGATGCGTTCACTCACCTTTCAACCGGCAGAGGTCCTGTGGAAACTGAAATCCCACCGATAATCGCTGCTTTGTCAGCAATGGGACTGAATATCGGCCTGCAGAAGATGTCGGAGAGCACAGATGACATCAGCTACAAGAGCATGGTCACGGCCTCGAACTGGAGACTCTGCGAGGAAGGGTTGAAACGAGCCCAGGCCATTCTTGTTAATTATCAGCATCATCTGCCTCTTGCGCGTGAATGGGGTGATGGCACGACATCGTCAAGTGACGGTATGAGGGTGATATGTTCCGTACGGTCCGTGCTTGCCTCGCATAATCCTCACTACGGATCTGCCCAAGGTGTCACAATGTATAGGCATACAAGCGATGAGTATTCGGCTTTCTATGTCAACGTAATAAACACAAACATCAGGGATGCCGTTCATGTCATTGACGGGATCTTGCATCACGAGTCCGAACTGGATATCCAGCGGCATTACACCGATACTGCCGGATACACGGACCAGATTTTCGGACTCACCCATTTGCTTGGGTTCATGTTTGCCCCACGAATCCGGGACATATCCGACTGTCAGTTGTTCTCAATTCCTGGAGCAGAAACAGCAAAGGTCCTGTCCGGAATGGATTTCCACAAAATCAACACGCCGATAATTGAAGAGAACTTCGAGGAAGTAATGCGGATTGCATATTCCATCAAGTATGGTTATGTATCTGCGGATACCGTAATGAGTAAGCTCGGCTCATATTCTCGGCAGAATTCGATTGCCAAGGCCTTGCGGGAGATGGGAAGGATTGAGAAAACGATATTCATCCTCAAGTATGTAACAGACGAGCGGCTGAGAAGGGAGATTCTCGTTGGGCTGAACAAAGGCGAAGCGATGAATGGCATGGCCAGGGCCTTGTTCTTTGGCAAGTCCGGAAACCTTAGAGAAAAGGACTGGCAGAATCA
>JAZUKB010000009.1:0-7269 GCA_045643085.1 Candidatus Cryptobacteroides sp. | reverse complement strand
TTTCTGAAGTGGTCGGCAAGGCTTTCCAGTCAGACATCAGTCGCAGGACGGCCTGGTATCCACAGAATACAATCCTCGCCCTGGTATCCGAAGCCTTTTTGTCGCGCGACAATATCAGTTTGATTTCATCCTCCTCCTGCTCAGGGGTCAGCGGAACATAGTGAGGGAATAAAATGGGTGAATCCCCGCATATCACCTTGCAGGCGCGCCCGGTCTGAAGGAAAAGCATCCGGCTCAGTTCATATGCGATTGTCCCGCCGAATGAGAAGCCCATGAACGCTGCTATCCTGTCCGTGTCGGGAACCATCATACCTATCAAGTCATTGTACAGTCCAACAACCGACTCAAAAGTCTCGTCTTTCTTGACCAGATATGGGTAATGTTCCAAAAATGGTTCAACCATCAGTATGTCATAGTGTTCCGACAGGGTTCCGACACGTTTCTCCAGCTGCTCAGTCCCGATGATGCCGCACGAAAGGACCAGTATCGGCTTTCCCCCCGTGTAGGATGAGTGCCAATAGACCAATGACATCACGCTTTTTGAAAGTTCCCTGACAGTCTTGAGGACAAGCAGTTCACTTGTCCTTATCTTGATTCCAGCCTCATCTGCCAGATTGATCATTTCAACGGCGGAGATGCTGTCCAGGCCCAGATCTATCAGGTTGTCAGCAACGCCCATCTTTTCTATTCCCATTACCTTGCGTGCAATGGCAAGCAGGGCGGCTTCACGATCCGTTTTCGGTTCCTCATAGGGTGCCGTGCAGACTGTCCTCCCGGGCTCCTTCAATATCAGACGGTTGACCTTCCCGTTGGCGTTCAATGGGAATGAGTCCATCCTGACATATGCTCCCGGATGCATATACCGCGGAATAAGTCTGTCAAGATGTGCCCTGAATTCATCGCTGTCAATTTCTCTTCCGGCAATGTAGAATGCACACAGATATTGGCTTCCCCTGCCGTTGTCGAACCCTTTCACGATGGTATCCTCCACGCCGGGCAACTTGCGGATGGCGGCCTCCACCTCACCGGGTTCCACCCTCTGGCCGTTTACCTTGGCCATCCAGTCCCTGCGGTTCTTATAGTACAGAAGTCCGTCAGTGCCTTGCGAGACGATATCGCCGGTGTGCATCCACCCGTCAACGTACAGTTTCTGTGTAAGTTCAGGGGCTTTCCAGTATCCTTTGCAGAATGAACCTTTCAGGTACAATTCCCCGTCTTGTCCCACAGGGACATCTTCACCGTTTTCTCCGGCAATGCGGAATTCTATGCCCGGATTGCAGATTCCGAGAGGAATCGGTCCGGAAGATGAAGGGCCCACTTCACAGGAGGTCACTGTCCCGGATGTCTCGGAAAGACCGTAAAGGTTATATAGCGTATATCCATCCTTCGAGCATTGCGTAGTCAGTCTCTCTCCCGCCGTGATTACGGCTTTCAGCTCCGGCGATTGATTATGGAAGCGGAGCAGTACAGCCGGGCTTATGTGCGATACTGTGATTCCGTGCGCCATAATGTATCTCTGGAGAGCCTTTGCATCAGTTTTCACATTTGCAGAATACTGATGGACCGTGGCTCCGGCACGAAGCATATCATACAGAAAGACTATGGCCATGAAATAGAATGGGATACCATTGCCGAACACCATTTCCGCAGATGGAGCCGCCAGGCCGAAAGTATGCGGATAGTTCCTGTCGAAAGGCTCGAAACTGTGAATTATTCCTTTTGGAACGCCTGTGCTGCCGGAAGTATAGACAATCAGAGCATCATCCGTAGATTCGGGCAGCGTAAACTCCGCCGCGCCGGATGCACCCGCATTCTTTATCTTCAGCATAACCGCCTCGCCGATGAGCAGCGCACTTCCGCAATCCCTCGCAATTGCAAGGGCCCGCTCCTCCGGGGAGTTCATCCCGATGGGCACGGCCGCACAGCCAGAAAGCCAGACTCCAAGCTCCGCTGCCATAAACTCCATCGTGTCAGGCATCCGAATGCATACGTTCGAATGCGGTGCCACTCCTTCCTGCTGCAGATATGCCGCAACCTTTTTTGCTAGTTCGAGCAACTGTCCGTATGTAGTCGAGCGGCTACCGTCCAAATCGACGAAAGCGACCTTGTTTTCATAACGGGCTGCCGTCGCCAGCAGTTCTTTTATGAATATGGATTTCACAGATTTTCTTCTCGAATTATATATTCCACAGTACGTCTGATTATCTCCTCCGTAGAGGCCGACGGGCTCCAGCCTGTAACGGAATGGATATTGCTGATGTCGGGAATCCTGTTTGAGGTGTCGGCATAATTCCTGCCATAATACGAGGCATATGACTCCGTTTTCAAGACTGTCTGACAAGCAGCCGTTGACGTCTCGGGGATTTCCTTCATTATGGCGAGCAGCTTTTCCGCAAATCTTTTGATTGAACAGTTGTTGTCGGGATTACCGATATTGAAGATCCTGCCACAGGCGGCATCTCCCGCCTTTATTATTGAAACTATCGCCTCTATGCCGTCACCTATCCAGGTAAAGCTGCGCCATTGTAACCAACAGCTCGCTGAGGTGAACTCGTGCCTGTGCAGGCAGTCATAGATCATCTGGGTGATCACCCTGGCCTGACGCCGCTCCGCGTGGGCAAATGAGTCAAGCCTCGGGCCTGTCCAGTTGAACGGCCTGATGATCGTGAATTTCAGTCCCTTTTCCTGCCCGAGTGCAAATATGATGCGGTCCATCATCTGCTTGGCATTGCTGTATATCCATCTTGTCTCGCAGATGGGCCCGAGGACCAGATTCGTCTTCTCCTCGTTCATAGGCTGGCCGCTTCCGATTCCATAAGTCTCCGAAGTGGAAGGGAAAATGATCCTCACACCGGCATCGGCACACATCTTCACCATACGGTAGTTATATTCGAAATCCAGTTCGAACACCTTCATCGGATGGGTCATATATTCAGCCGGACGCGCGATGCCGGCCAGTAGGATGGCAAGGTCGGAATCGGAAAGAAGCTTTCTGAGCAATTCATCATTTCCTTTGATATCCGCCTTATGGAACGTAAACCTCCGGTTAGCGGCATATCGGCTGACATAAGAGTCGGAAATATCCACCCCGACAACCTCCCAATCGGTATTTGCAATCGCATAGTCCAGAAAATGCGAGCCTATGAATCCGTTTATTCCTGTAACAAGTATCTTCATCCCGAATGAATTTATATAGCGTAAAGTTTGCAGATTTCCCTGATTGCCCCGATGCAATATGCCACATCGTCATCAGTCATGGCAGGGAACAAAGGTATCGATAATATTCTGTCGGACACGTATTCAGCTTCCGGGAAATCACCCCTTTTGTTTCCTATGGCTTCGGCGTAGCCGCTGAAAAGATGAATGGCGTTGTAGTGGATTGCAGTGCCGATATTCCGTTCCTTCATCTGCAGCATAAATGTATCCCTGTCTATCGCAAGCGAGTCGGTGTCGACAAGTATCGGGAATATGTGGCGGCTGTGGACGTGCTCATATCCGGCGTGCTGCTGGAAAGCGATACCCGGACAGCCTGACAGTTCTTTTTCGTATGTCGCACAAATCTCACGCCTGCGCCGGTTGAAACTTTCGAGCTGCTTTGTCTGGGAAAGGCCTATGGCGGCCTGAATGTCCGACATCTGGTACTTGAGTCCCGGCATAGGGACGTCGTAGTGCGTATTGCCGGAAGATGAATACCTGTTCCACGCACCCTTCGACATTCCGTTCTGACGGAACACCGAGAGATACTCGGCAATGTCCTCATCTTCCGTACATACGATTCCGCCTTCTGCGGTGGTAATGTTCTTCGTCGGGTGGAAACTGAACACCGTCACGTGGCCTTTGCCCTTGTCCGAACCTGTCTTTCGGCCCTTATATGATGCGCCCAGTGCGTGCGCGGCGTCTTCGATGATCATCAGGTTGTGCCGCACGGCAATCTCCTCGATGGCATCCATATCGCAAGGCAGACCGGCAAAATGAACGGGAATGATTGCCTTTGTGCGAGAAGTGACGGCCTCCTCTATCCTGTTCACGTCGATGTTGAGACTATGCCTGTCAATGTCAACAAGGACCGGCTTCGCTCCTGAGAGCAGAATGGCATTGACCGTGGACGCGAACGTCATCGGAGTGGTGATGACTTCATCGCCCTGCCCTATGCCCATTGCCATCACCGACGAGTGCAGCCCGGCAGTAGCTGAATTCATCGATATCGCATAGCTGGAGCCGACCTGTTGCGAGATTGCCTGCTCGAATTGAACCACTTTCGGGCCCATCGCCACCCAGCCGCTGCGTATTGATTCAGCAACGGATTCAATGGCATCTTCGCCTATCGAGGGCCGCGAGAACGGCAGGAATTCATTTCTCATCTGCATAATTCTTCTCCTATTTTCATAAGTTTTTCGAAATACGCCTGATTGTCATATCTCTTCACGGCATATTCACGGCATCTGTTTATCGTATCCTCACTCTTCTTTTCCAACTTGTCCACTACAGCGGCCATCTCATCGAGATCTGTCGGAGTGACGAAGGTGGCAATCTCCGGCGGAGCCATCTTCTCGTTGCCATATACCTTCCAGCAGAGCAGAGGCGTGCCGCAGGCAAGGGCCTCGATGCAGGTATTCGGCATAGTGTCCGCCACGGACGGGAATATGAACAGGTCGCCCAGGGACAGATACTCCGCCACGAGGTCGATATCATTGATAAATCCTTTCGCAATGTAGTTCTTCGGCAAGCCGCCGGGATACTCGGCCACATAGGCCACCTGCACGAAGACGAACCGGTCGTCGTTTTCAAAGCGCCTTGCCAGTTCTATGTAGTAAGGCACCCCTTTGCGCTCGTGATGGACCCCGTCATACACAGCTACACACATACATACGATCTTGTCATCAGGGATACCCAGCTCGCGACGGAGTCCGGCCGTATCCCTCGGATGGAACCTGCGCGTATCAATGCATTCGTCGGCCTCGATCAGAACTCTGCCCTTGACCAGTGGGGAACGCCTTGCGCCATTCAAAGCCATCTCCGGGCCGACGAAAACCATATCGGTGCCTCCATAATTGCGCTTCTTCCGCAGAAAGACCTTATGAGGGCCTGATTTCATCAGACAGACAGGATGCTTTCCGAGATGCGGACAATTCACGCATTCGTGTTCCACCTGAGCACAACCGAAGTTAAAATGGCATTTGCCGGAAAAGGCATACTCATCCAGCATTATGTTGACCACGTGAATGCCACGTTTCTTTATATAATTGAACAGCATCGTTTCATTGATGAAGAACGAATGCAGCATCGTGATATATATCGTATCGACGTTGTTCCTGTCGAATTCCCTCAGCAGCTTTCTTGTTGCGGAACGGGAGTAACAGCCGTCCTTGCCCGTGATACGGAAGAGCAGCCTGTGGATTGCCCTGTCGACTTTGTTGCCGAAGGCAAAACCCTCTACGCCTGCATCTCCTTCGGAAAAACACAATTCAGACGAATATCCTCTACTGTTGAGATATTCGTTCAAGCCCACGGCGATCTTTGTGGGAGACCACGAGGTTTTGCCTTGCTTTACTATTACTGCAATATTCTTCATGATTTATCTTCCAGACTGAACTCATACCATCTGCCGTCAACGGCTCCTTCATTGCACAGCAGGCTCAGTTTCATTGCTTCCATATCATACACGGCGGTATAAATCGTAACGGTCTGTCCGTGTTTCTCCGGCCTCAAGGATTTGTCGAAGTATCTGCTTTTGTCCAATTTGACCGTTTCGATGAAGTCGGGGTCCTTCTTGGCATCACCACCATAGAGTTCCGTCGATGTGAAATGTCTGCCTGAAGGTGATTCGCTCCACAGGTAGTCGGTGGCAAAGAAAAATCTGTCCGAGATGTCGCGCCGGTATTTTTCAGACATTGACACTGACTTGAGAATACGTTTCAGGCCGTCGATCGATTCTTCTTCCCTGTCATACAGCTCGGCCATCTGGCCATATCGTTCATATCCGGATGCTCCGTCCTGAATTATGCCTTTCGAGAAAAGATACGAACTGAAGTTAGTCGTCAGAGTGCAGGGCGACGGGCTGTTGACCTCATCCGTGACCCGGATCTTCAATTCATTGTCAATGCATTCGACGACTGCGGACTTCCGAGGATCCGCCAACAGCCATTTCAGCGATCCGGCATTGCCGCTTGAAGTGAACCTGTCGGGGTCGAACCAGTTGACGGCATTGACGAGCTCAATTGCCTCATCAACATCGGCGGCATTGTCAAGGATGTATCTTGGGAGCAGCTGGGTATTATATGTCCTGGAGGCACAGCGGTTCGTATAAGCCGCACTCTTGCCCCATCCGCGTCCGCCCCAGCTCGACCTGTCTTCCGAAGCTTCGCAGTTGGGCACCATGAATTCCGTAACCGAAACCCCCTTCTCGTTGACACCGTCAACGGCCAGCTGAGGCAGGATAAGGTATGAATCATCCTTCTCCTGCCCTGCCATTATTTCTGAAAGGGATGGAAGCAGATAGCTCGTTGTGACACTGATGGACGAATAGCGGGCGCATCTGTTGCCGACACGCATAACGAGTACCGTGTTCTCTCCATCATAGCCGTCGAAATTCCGCCCGGAGAAACAGCCTTTCCTGATGCCCGAGCACATAGGTCCCGCCGGCCTGTACCTTTCATTAATCATTTCCGCCGACCTGTCGAAATCAAAGTCGTCATACTCCACATAGAACAGGCCGGGACAGACTTTTCTATATAATTCCAGTAATTTTCTCATAGTCATCAATACCACCTTATTCGGGCGCAATAACGTAAAAATACTTTTTCTTTCACAGATTTCCAAGTTTTCATATTACGAGGATATCAGGAGTCCCGATTGCCTTTGGCTATACCATTAAGTGTATCTCAAAAAATAACTTGGTAATCTTGTCTTCGTCTTATTGGTCCATATTTCACTCTTCATCGGTCACATAGCCCGCTATGCTCCCTCTTCAGAGCAAAATCTGTCCTCAATAATACTCGACAATCTTTACCAACTTATATTTTTCGCTTCACTAAAAGAATTAAATTTGTACGATTTCTAAAATAACAACGACAATTTGAAAATAGCAATAACATCAGCAACGTGCATAGCAGTGGCTTTCGTGTTTGCGGCTTCCTGCCACAAGATAGAGGAGGCTCCCATCGCTTCTGTGGACAACGGCCGGACCGTCATCACGGCAGTGGCCGAAGCTGTCGGTGGAGACACCAAGGCCCACAACCAGTACTGCTATGATGTACTGTGGGACAAGGG
>JAZUKB010000008.1:0-83040 GCA_045643085.1 Candidatus Cryptobacteroides sp. | reverse complement strand
TCCGGATTAGCACACGAACGCAAAAATTAGTATCTTGCGGTACAAATTCAAATAACGTACTATGAGATTTCTTAAACTTATCGTTGTAGGTGCCATGCTTATGTTCGGTGCCTTCACCGCCAAAGCCCAGGGTTTCGGCGGCCCTCAGATGGACCCTCAGGAGATGGTCAAGATGCGTGTTGATCAGATGAAGCAGAGCCTCAAGCTCACAGACGATCAGTGCAAGCAGGTTTCTGAATTCCTTACGAACCAGACAGCAGAATTCCAGAAGATCTTTGAAAGCGGCAACCCTGATTTCTCAGAGTTCGGAAAGATTATGGAAAAGGAAGTCGGTGAGATGAAGAAGATTCTCACAGACGAGCAGTTCAAGGCTTGGCAGAAGCAGAGAGACGAACAGATGCAGAACTTCGGCGGCGGATTCTAGTCCGAGATTCTACACAAAAAAATACCCATTGTAATCAATTTACAGTGGGTATTTTTGCTAAAAAGGCATCCTTGTATGCATCGGACACGTGTATGACTCTGGTTCCGATCACTATGTCTCCGTCAGGAGTCACGGAAGAGATTTTTCCCAGCGAAATGATGTACGAGCGGTGCACCCTCATGAAGTCGGAAGAAGGAAGCTGCTCTTCAAGAGCTTTCATCGTGATATGCGTCACGAGAGGCACTGTCTCGGACTCAAGGTAAACCTTCACATAATCCTTCATTCCTTCAATGAAACAGATATCGGCAAGCTCAACCCTCCTGAGCACACCGTCAACCTTGAAGAAAATCACCTTGCCGGATCCTGACTGGGGACCGGACGATGCAGCGTTCTTCATCTCGAACCATTCCTTGGCCTTCTGTACGGATGCCAGGAATTTATGGTAGGATACGGGCTTGAGCAGAAAATCAAGCGCATAGACATCATAGCTTTCAAGTGCATATTGCTTGAAGGCTGTTGTAAATATCACCTTTGTACCTTCAGGCACCATCCTTGACAGATCCAGCCCGTCCAAGTCAGGCATCTGGATATCAAGGAATACTATTTCCGGCTTCATCGTCCTGATGCCGGACAGTGCCTGGACAGGATCATTCCAGGACCCTACAAGTTCCAGATCGGGAGTCTTGGAGACATAATTCTCCAACAGAGCTACAGCCAACGGCTCGTCATCAACGATTGCACACCTCAACATACTCCCTTCAATTTGACCGTTGCACTGTATACGCCGTCGGATTCGGACGTATGGTATTCATAAGATCCCGGATATATCAACTCCAGGCGTCGCTTGAGATTCTCGAGTCCTATCCCCGAACCGGACCTGTCAGTCCCCGTCCTTTCGAACACGGAATTGCTGCATTCGAACACAAGGTCCGCCCCATCAGCATACAGGGACACCTTCACGAACGAATCCTTCCTGGCGTTCACTCCGTGCTTGAATGCGTTCTCCACCAGAGTCATATAGAGCAGCGGAGCCACCATTACGGTGCCTGACGGCATCCGGAAGTCACGTTCTATCCTCGTGGCTTCGTTGCACCTGAGAGACATCAGGTCTATGTAGTTGTTCAGGAACCCCACTTCCCCTTCGAGCGGAACTTTCTGAGCTTCAGTTTCATACAGCGTGTAGCGGAGCAGGTCGCTCAACTCGGTGATACTGTTCTGCGCCTTGTCGGCATCTATCTGGGTAAGGGAGGATATGTTGTTCAGGGTATTGAAAAGAAAATGCGGATTGAGCTGGTTCTTGAGCCAGGAAAGATTCGCCTCCTTCAGGGCATTGTACCGCTCCATATATTGCATTCCTATCGCAAGAAGCACCAGAATAACCTGCAGGGCAAGCATATACAACACACTTATGGAAATCATCCCGAACCTGTTGAAATGTATTCCCGGAGGAGGCATGAACCCGCGCGCCCTGAAACTTCTGAATCCCACGATAAGCGCGAGCACCAATATGTTGCCGAGCCAGAAGAAAATCCTGCGGCTCTCGAAAAGGTATTTCGGCACCAGCCACAGATAGTTGATGTAGAATATGATCACGGCCGGGAACATCACCATGGCAGCGAAAGGCAGCGAACGGACAAAGGCCGTGAGGTCATAAGTCTGGAAGAGATGTATCGTCGGGGTGAACAGCAGCATCAGCACCCAGAGGATTATCTGGGCGCCGATGGAGAGGGATTTCATATTTTGTCTGCGCATATTGCGAAGATAATTAATTTGTTTGACTTGACATCATCGAGGTGGCGTCTCCGGAATTTTCGGATCCGGTGCTCCTGTCCATAAGGTCATCGTTGGTAATGGACGTACGTGTCTTCTTGATTCTGACGTTCTTATTGTTACCGAATGACCAGGTGATATTGATGGAAGCCTGGGACATCGGCATCACGTTCATACTGTCCATCTTGTAGTCCGGACCGGCGGTATGGCTTTCCATAACCATCTTGAGATCCTTTGCAATCGGAACGGTGCCGCTGAGCGCAACGCTGAGCCTGTCATCAAGGAATGTCTTTGTAAGGCTGCACATAGCCATCGACATACCGCTCCTCCAACCGTCCACGGTCTTCGTACTCGTGTTGCCCATAATATTGGCACTGAGTCTGAGATCCCAAGGCAGAGTCTGCTGCAAACCAATAAGAGCCATTCCATTGAATCCTTCATTGTGCTGCTTCAGGAGAGGATTGTCCATCGTACTGTATCCGGCGCTGGCATTGAGCATGATTCTGGTCTTCGACCCGAGATTGATATTCGCATAGATATTCGCTCCCACGGTATTGCTCTTCAGAATATTCCCGAAAGTGGTGTTCATAATGCCGTCGGCATCATAGAAGGAGTAATTGGATATTCCGTTGTTGCAGTATGTGTCACGCAGAGTGACGTTGAGCATTACCTTGTTGGAGAAATAATTGTAAACCAGGTTGAGCGTGTGGGCCCTTTCCGTCTGCAGGTCAGGATTACCGTAGAACTTCATAGTAGGGTCGGAGATGTCGACGTACGGGTCAAGGTAAGTGATACCAGGACGGCGGATACGCATATTGTAGCTCAAACCGAGGTTCTGCTGCATCGTCAGGTTGTACTGTACGCTGGCTGACGGAACGAGGTCCCCGTAATTGACGTTCAAGGACTTTCCTTTCCCGTCGAGATAGTTTATGCTCTGGAACGTGTGCTCGTATCTGGCGCCAGCCTTCGCACTGAAGTTCCCGGTAGCATAGCTGAACTGGAGGTATGCCGCAGCGATGTTGTTGTCGTGACGGTAGAGTTCGCTGGCCGCATCGTTTTTCACCCATTGTCCGTTCTCCTCGAAGAACTGGTTCTGGTCGGACTTGTTCAGACGGCTGATATACTTGGCTCCGGCGTTGAAAGTGATCTTCTCAATCCATTTGTCACTGAAGTCCACCTGGAAAGTATTCTGAATGGTGTTCGAGAGGCCGTCCGAATAACGGTTTGTGTACATTGAGCTCAGGAAGGCATCATTCACATCGAACAAAGTCTTGCTGTAAGAATCCATAGGACGGCTTGACAACTGATAGGAGAACACGAGTGACTTGTCCGGATTGCCCGAGAACGACCTCTGATAATCGACGCTGGCCGTAATGCTCTTCATCTTCATATCGCTGTTCATAATGCTGCTATATGACATCGTCTGGAATCCGGTTATTCCGGTAAGCTGATTTGTGGCGGAATTCGAGTTCATAAGCATTACGCCGGCGCTTGCGGAAACGAGGCGGAGCTTGTCAATCTCATATCCGAGGTCCAGGCTGGCCATACCCATAAGACTCTTGCTGCCCGAGAGGCTCTTGCTGGTGGTGTTGCTGAGTTCCTCCCCTGAAGGGCCGAGCATTGACTGCGAGGTGACGGATTCCATACCGTCGGATATGGTCCTGTTGAGATTGAGGTTGGCGCTATATGTGAACTTTCCGTTCTGACCTGTAACGAACGTCCTGAGCCCATAACCATAACCATTGTCGAACCTTGTCGAGCCGTTGAGGCCTACTGTGGCGTTATATCCGTCGAGCTCTGGCATCGCGCCGCCGGTCTGCGCACGTGTGGTTGTGATGTTCAGGACACCGCCCACACCTTCTGCATCATACTTGACGCCCGGGTTGGTTATTACCTGTATGTCTATCACCGAACTTGCCGGCATGGACTTGAACACCTGCGAAGGATTGCTGCTGATCATCACGTTAGGTTTTCCGTCCACGAGGACCTGGAAGCTGCTGCTTCCGTTCACAGTGATATTGTCTTCTCCGTCCACTGACACCATAGGGACCTTGCGGAGCATTTCCAGCACAGTGGTGGTCTTGGAGTCCACATCATCTGCGACCTTATATGTCATCTTGTCAACGTCCATCTTTACAAGAGGCCTGAGCGCCGTAACCCTTCCGGCATCAAGCACCTCGACGTCATCCTGAATGAGAATCTGACCTATGGAGACCCTTTCTTCTCCGGAAATACTGAAGGTTTTGCTGACGGTTTTGCGTCCGACGTTGCTGTAAACGGCGACATACTCGCCGGCGCCTGTCAGCATCTGCGAGAAATTACCGTCATTGTCGGCCGTAGTGAACGCTATCGGCTTCTCAAGATCATTGCTTTTGAAAAACTGTACCACAGCGGCAGGCTCACCGACAAGCGAAAGGGAGTCGATTACTGAACCGCTGACAACCGTGCTCTGTGCAAACGCCGATACGGCGAACAGGGCGAAAATGATTGAAATGACTGTCTTTTTCATTATAGTGCGTTTTTGTTTTTTCCGAAGGCAAAAATAACGCACAAAGGAAACGGGGCGTGGCCTGTTTCGACCAACGCCCCGTTTCCTTCGACAAAAGGGAAAAATCTCCGACTAATCCTCGAATCTATAACACAATCCTATCTGGAAACTCATATTGTGACCGGGATCGTCAGCGACGCCGAGATATGCACCCTTGAATGTTCTGGTAAGGCCCCAATCCGCCTTTATTTCAATTCCCAGACCGTCAGTAATCATATATGCAGCCTGCAGGGCTATTGCGAAATTGAAAGGATTGCATTCATTCCGACTGTCCTTCCTGCTGCCGTCATAATCACGGGTATTGGCATATACAAGATAGCCCAATTCCGGACCCAGCATTATACCGCATCGGTCATCGGCGATCCTCACTCCTACGAATACAGGCAGCTGCAGATAACCGAGATCCCTGGAATATTTTTCATTCAGGAGACGGCTTCTGTCGGAATGTCCCTTCCCGGCATAAAGAAGTTCTGTCTGGAGCAGGAGAATGTCTCCGAGTTCCCAATTGGCAAAGCCGCCGGCGTAGAAACTGTTGTGCGGACTTACGACTTCATCCCCGTTTATCACCGTTCCGGGTATCCAACTGGCAGACAAGCCTCCCTTGATACCGAATCTCGCCTGTGCCTGGGATGACATACAGCACGAGAGGATGGCGATGGTTAGCAAAATTTTCTTGGTACTCATAGTATTGTGTGTTTATTTCACTCTCAATGTCCTTCCCGGCCTCAGCGTGGTCTTTGCCGTGATGCCGTTCAGCTTGCAGATAGCCTTGACTGTCGTATGGTACTTGACAGCGAGTCCGGAAAGCGTGTCTCCGGAGCGTATCTTATGATACTTGGCGGCTGCAAGTTCCCTGGCAATCCTCTCCTCCTCAGCTCGCTCTTCCTCCTCGGAAAGATATATGGCCTCCTCTTCGTCCTCCGACTCCGGCACATAAGTGGAACCCGGCGTGAGGTACTTGCGGTGCAGGACGAACACTCCGTGCTTGAGTTCGCCCTTTTCGAAATCGATTATCCACTGCGGATCGAACGCGTAACCCTGATACCTTGTCTCGAAATGGAGGTGCGGCCCGGTTGAACGTCCCGTGGACCCTCCGAGCCCGATTATCTCTCCCGCACTGACCCACTGGTCCTCCTCTACGTTGATTTTTGAGAGATGGCCATAGAATGTCTCAAGACCGTTAGGATGTCTGATAATGACAAGATTGCCATAACCTCCACAACGCTTTGCGAAACGGACTTTACCCTCGAATGCGGCCCCGACAGGAGTTCCCATCGGATAAGGAAGATCCACTCCGGTGTGCTGCCGACCGCGTCTCCATCCGAATTTGGAAAAGACCTTGGTCTGGTACGGGCAATAAAACCGGGTAGTAGAATCGGCAAGCCAGATGGTTGCTCTGAACGGGAGGTCTTCATATTTGACATCGTAACACTTTGCCGCATTGTGGTCCCATACCTGACGGTAAACCTCGTCATTGTCAATCCACTCCCTGTTCTTTATGTAATCCCAGGTATTGTCCGAACGGAGCACCATCCTGATGCCGGGATCCGAAGTTTCAAGCGTATCAACGCTCAACGGCTCCTGCGTCGGGATCATTGATTTGACCGGTGCTATGTTGGGTCTCGGCACAAGGCTCATAGCCCGCTTCATCGACATCTGTCCTGCCTGCTGGGCCGACGCGTGGAAAGCCACGGCAGCCACAATACAAATTATGGAAATAAGTCTTTTCATTTATGCTCGCACTGCGCCGAACCTGCTTTCAAGAAGATCCTGCGCCTCTTTTACTTTCTTTTGCAACAAATCTTCGGTCGTAGCTTCGCAGATGAAGCGAAGATACGGTTCCGTATTGGAAGGACGGATATTGAACCACCACAGAGGGAATTCGACTCTGTACCCGTCGAAATCCATCACCTTCTCCGGCTGCTCCGATGCGGTGAAATGCTCTTTGAGGGCATCCATTGCGCCGCTCTTGTCCTCAACTTTGAAATTTATCTCTCCGGAATTCCTGTACGCGGCAATCTCATCCATTGCCATTCCCAGGGTCTTCCCTTCCTTTTTCAATCCGACCACGATGCGGAGCACTATTATGGAAGCAAGTATTCCGCTGTCGGAGTAGAAGAAATCCTTGAAATAATAATGGCCGGCGAGCTCTCCTCCCCACAGGCCGTCTATCTCACGCAGTTTCGGGGCGGCATACGCCCGTCCCACTTTCCAGGTGTGAAGATCGACGCCAAACCTGGAGAGATACTCCCCTACAGCCTTTGAGCTGCGTATTTCCTGAAGGGCACGCGGGTTCTTCTCCCCTCTTTCCCCACAGAAATACCTGCTCATCAATGCTATGACCAGATCAGGCGAGACGAATCGTGACTGCTCGTCCACGAACATCACTCTGTCGGCATCACCGTCATATATCACCCCGACATCCGCTCCCGTCCTGCGGACGAGATCTTTGAGGGGTTGAACATTCTTTTGTATCAACGGATTCGGATCGTGATTCGGGAAACGTCCGTCAATTTCATCGAAGATGTATGAAGGCTCCTCGCCGAAAATCTCCTTGGCAAAGAGGCAGGACATCCCGTTTGACAGATCGAATGCAACCTTGATGGAAGACAGGTCGCACAGGAAACGGCGCTGGAAGTCCAGATAGTCCTTGCGTATGTCGAAATCCCTGACAGAGCCCCGTTTTTCCGCCACGGGTGTCGGCCTTGAGGATTCAATCCACTCTTTTATCTGCCCGAGTCCGTTGTCGAGACCTACCGGAAGGGCATTCTCCCGGGAGACTTTCATTCCGTTGTATTCGGCAGGATTGTGGGATGCCGTAATCTGGACCGATGCCTTGAATCCGTAATTGGCTGTCCCGAAATACACCAGCGGAGTGGAGCTCAGACCAAGGTCATAGACGTCGGCCCCGGCGTCACATATCCCCTTTACCAGGCTGTCGTGTATTTCTTCCGACGACGTCCGGCAATCCCTCCCGACAAGGACCTTGTCCGTATTCAGTAGCAATGGAACGAAATACCCGACCTTATAAGCGAAATCGCTGTCGAAATCGACATTGTAAACGCCCCTTATATCGTATGCATGAAATGCACCCATTCTATTTTATCTTTGAGTTATAGTGAGTTGAGACTTTCCCTTTCGCAATGTTCTGCAGCTTCTTGGCAATCATTTTCCTGCGTATGGGGGCGGCGAGATCCGTGAACAGTTCCCCGTCGAGATGGCTCATCTCGTGCTGGATCATACGGCAGGCGAACTTGTCGAAGTCCTCGACTTTCCTCTCAAAATTCTCATCGTAATACTCGACCTTGATGGATGACGGCCTCACGATGTCAGCATACACTCCGGGGATACTGAGACATCCCTCCGAAAATTCGCATTTTTTGTCATCCTCCTCAAGTACCACAGGATTTATCATCACCCTGCTGAAGCCTTCCAGATACGGATAGACATCCGTCATATCATTTCCATCCACAACAAGCACCCTCAAGCTCACTCCGATCTGGGGAGCGGCGAGGCCACAACCCTCCGACTTGACAAGCGTCTCCTTGAGGTCAGCTATCAAGTCCTTGATGTCATCTTTTCTTGACAAGTCAACGGGATCCGCTTTCCTTCGAAGCACATCGGACCCGTACAGATAAATCGGTCTGATCATTTTCTATCCAAAAAACTTTGCAAAATTATTGCCGCGCTTATCCTGTCCACTGAATTCTTGTCCCTGCGGTCGCTCTTCTTCATCCCGCCGTCTATCATTGCCCTGTGGGCAAGCACGGAAGTGAAACGTTCATCTTCAAGTGTGACCGGAATCTGCGGAAACTTCGCCCCGAGCTGCTTGAGGAAGACATCGACGTCAGCCGCAGCCTCCGAAGGAGCCCCGTTGAGATTCATCGGATAACCCACCACAAAGCGGACAATAGTCTCCGTGCGGGCATAATTTTGGAGATATTCTATTATATTTGCAGCAGGTACCGTCTCCAGAGGGGATGCGAAAATGCCAAGCGGATCACTTACCGCGACACCGACTCTGGCTCTTCCGTAATCTATTCCGATGGTCCTGTCCATATTCCTGCAAATTTAATTCAAAAGTATGGGAAGACAAAATTCCACCGACTGGAACAAAATATTCAGGCTCACCCTCACTGATGACGAGTCGCACAAGCAGATACGCTCCTACAGGTTTTCAAGGATTGCATTCATCGTGGCCGCCATTACGGCCGGTGTGGTGATCATCGGCACCATTTACTGCCTTATCGCGTTCACGCCCATAAGGGCCGCGATTCCGGGGTATCCCAATTCCCATACGAAGAGGGAGGCTATCAGCAACGCCATCAAGATAGACTCGCTCGAGAACCAGATAACCAGATGGGAACTTTATTCCGAGAATCTCGCCAGAGTGATTGCCGGAGATGAGATAATCAGCCTGGACAGCCTTGTTTCCGAGGGCAGAATCAACTTCATCAGCAACAAACCTCTGGAAGAGTTGAACCGTCAGGATTCAATTCTCCGTGAGATGGTTTTGGATGAAGAGCAGTTCACACTGGTCGGACAGACGAGGAATCTCCCTATCGAAGGAAGACATTTCTTCACGCCTCTTGTGGGCGTCCTCTCCAAGGGTTTCGACAGAGTGAACCACCCCGCAGTCGATATATCCGCCCCCGCAAGCTCGGTAGTGAAATCCGTCCTTGACGGAACAGTCATATTCTCCGGATGGAGCGAAGAGTCCGGGTACACAATACAGATACAGCATCCGGGAGACCTCGTATCTTCATACAGGCACAATATGAAACTACTCAAGAATGTCGGAGAGAAGGTCACTGCAGGAACGCCCATTGCTCTCGTCGGGAACACCGGTGCACTGACCACTGGAGAGCATCTCCACTTCGAGCTATGGCACGACGGGCAGGCGGTCGATCCGACACTTTACATCAGTTTTTAATTGAAATGCAGAAGAGAAGAATAGCTATTCTTGGCTCTACAGGATCCATCGGCACCCAGACGCTGGATGTAATCAGGCAGCACAGGGACCTTTTCGAGGTCGTTATGATAAGCGCCAGGAGCAGTGTCGAGCTGCTGGTGAAGCAGGCTTTGGAATTCGACGTCAACAATGTCGTAATCTGCAACGAAGAGAAATACGCCCCGCTGTGTGAAGCCCTGAAGGACAGCGGCTCTAAAGTCTGGGAAGGAGTGGACAGTCTCTGCAGCCTCGTGAAATCCGATGATGTCGATATCGTGGTTGGGGCAATGGTGGGATTCAGTGGTCTGAGACCGACTATTGCCGCGCTGGAAGCCGGTAAAATCGTAGCTCTGGCAAACAAGGAAACCCTGGTGGCTGCAGGCAGTATCGTCACAGAAACGATGAGGCGGCACAAAGCCCTGATTCTTCCTGTCGATTCCGAGCATTCGGCTATCTTCCAGTGCCTTCTGGCAGCTCAGGGCAACGAAATCGAGAAGATTCATCTCACAGCGTCAGGCGGCCCGTTCAGGACCTGGAGCCGGGAGCAGATGGCCTCGGCGACCGCCGCTCAAGCATTGAAGCACCCCAATTGGAACATGGGGGCCAAGGTAACAATAGATTCGGCCACGATGATGAACAAGGGGTTTGAAGTGATCGAGGCGAAATGGTTGTTTGACGTGGAGCCTGACCGCATAAACGTCGTCATACAGCCTGAATCCATCATCCACTCGATGGTCGAGTTTGTGGACGGAGCCATCATGGCGCAGATGGGCTGTCCGGATATGAGGGAGCCTATCGGTTTCGCCCTGGGGTTCCCGGCAAGGTTGTCCATAGGCAACAAAAGGATAAATTTCGCCGAATTGGGATCAATCAATTTCAGCGAACCCGACCTGAACAGATTTCCCTGCCTCCGGTTGGCATACGAAGCCATTGAGCGCGGAGGGAATGCGCCCTGCGCACTCAACGCTGCGAATGAGGTGGCCGTCGCCAAATACCTCAGAAACGAGATTTCATACTTTGATATCGCCGCAATCAACGAAAAATGTCTCAAGGGCCTGAATTTTGTAGCAAACCCGAGTCTTGAGGACATTTTTGAGACAAACAAGGAAATAGCCGTTATCGCCGATGGTTGCGTTGATTAAAGCACTGCAAGTGATACTTGCTCTGTCGATTCTGATAATACTTCACGAATTCGGGCACTTCACATTCGCCAAGATCTTCCACATACGGGTGGAGAAATTCTACCTGTTCTTCGACATAGGCGGACACAGCCTACTGAAATTCAGGATAGGCGAGACAGAATACGGCATCGGATGGCTGCCGCTGGGAGGTTACTGCAAGATAGCGGGGATGGTTGACGAGTCGATGGACCTGGAAGCCCTCAAGAAGGAGCCGCAAAGATGGGAGTTCCGGACACATCCTGCCTGGCAGCGTCTGCTGGTGATGGCAGGCGGAGTGCTGTACAACTTCATTTTCGCGATCATCACCTACTGCGCGATAATGGGAATCTGGGGGAAAGCATACATCAGCAATGAGGATTCCCGTATCGTGGTCAACTCTCTGGCCTATGATATGGGCTTCAGGGACGGTGACCACATCATAAGCTTCGACGACTACAGGCCGGAGGATTTCGGTATGCTGCAGGCAGACCTGGCAAGACGCAATTCAAGCACGGCCACGGTCCTCAGAGGAAGGGATACGGTCGTCCTTTACATCGACCACGCCAGAATCGGTGAGGTCCTGAACTCTCCGTTGATGTTTGATCTGGCGCTCCCTTTCATTATCGATTCCGTCACTTCCCCGACAGCATCCGGGGCCGGGCTGAAGAAGGGAGACAGGATATGTGCCGTGAACGGCACCGAAGTGGAGTTCGTCCACCAGGCCAGGCCTTTGTTCAAAGAAGCTGCAGGTGACACGGCTATCGTATCTGTATGCAGGGTTGGCGAGGAGGAAGCCGTCGACATAGTCGTTCCCGTCGATACGGCCGCTATGATTGGCGTCGCCATAAGCAATCCCGGCATCCGAGTTGAAAAATACGATTTCATCTCTGCCATTCCGGCCGGATGGAATCTTGCGATGGAGACAATCAGGGGCTATCTTGGAGATCTCCGGTTGCTGGCCAGGCCTTCCACCGGGGCGTACAAGTCCGTGGGCAGTTTCATTGCCATAGGGCAGGTATTTCCAAGCGTCTGGGACTGGTACAGGTTCCTGAATATCCTGGCATTGCTTTCAATTATGCTCGGCATAATGAATCTGCTGCCCATTCCCGGGCTTGACGGAGGACATATCCTGTTTGTACTCTACGAGATGGTCACCGGCAGGAAGCCAAGCGAAAAATTCCTCGTTATAGCCCAGTCCATAGGCTTTTTACTGCTGTTGATGCTGATGCTTCTGGCATTCGGCAATGACATAGGAAAACTGATACATTGATAAAGATATGAAAAGAATCGTCACATTGCTGGCCATTGTGCTGGCCGCAGTATCCTGCAAGGGAACAAAGGCACTCCTTCCGAACGTAAGCGGAAAAGCCGGGGAGGTGATTGTTGTGGTTGAAAAAGCCGATTGGGAAGGCAGCCTCGGGGATGAGGTACGGTCGCTCCTGGCTTCCGACTGCCCTTTCCTTCCTCAGAAAGAACCTCTGTACACTCTGGTCAACGTCATTCCGACCGGATTCACTGACCTGTTCAAGGTGCATCGCAACATCGTAAAGATCGACATCGCGCCGCAGGCCGCATCCTTCGGAGTGAAATACTTCAAGGATGTATGGGCAAGCCCGCAGTGTGTAATCCAGATATGCGCAGCGGACAGCGGGAGCGCAATCGAAATGCTGCGCGAGAACGGCAGGCAGATAATCAGCACAATCGAGCAGGCCGAGCGCGACAGGATCATTCACAACTCTATCCTCTATGAGGAACGTTCCATCGCGCCGCAGGTATCCGAAGTATTCGGCGGGTCACCTCATTTTCCTTCCGGTTACAAACTCCGCAAGAAGACCGACGACTTCATCTGGATAGCTGACGAGAAGCAGTACACGAACCAGGGAATCCTCATCTACAAATATCCCGCTACCGGCCAGAACGACCTTTCTGTGGACAATATCATTGCACACAGGAACGAGATACTCAAGGACAACGTACCCGGTATGTTCGACAATACATATATGACGACAGGGACATTCTATGCCCCTTCTGTGGAGTACATCAAGTACAACGGAAGGGATTTCGCCCAGACCCGCGGACTGTGGGAGGTGGAGAATGACTTTATGGGCGGTCCGTTCGTTTCCCATTCCTTTTACAGTCAGGACGGAAAGGACATCATAGTACTGGATGCATTCGTGTATGCCCCAAGATATGACAAAAGGCACTATCTGAGGCAGGTAGAGTCCATTATTTATTCCTGGGAATGGAATAAGGACAAAAAATAATTTGACTTATTGGAAAATATTTTTATCTTTGCAGTCCCAAATTCGCGAACTGCGCATTTTGGGTAGCCTGGTGGGTTCGTATAACGGCTAGTACTCAAGATTTTCATTCTTGCAATAGGAGTTCGATTCTCCTACCCACTACCAAAATATTAAAAATAAACAATAATGGCAAATACAGCTTCAGCAGAGAAGGCCAATCGCCAGAGCGAAAGGCACAGATTGCATAACAAGTATTATGCAAAGACTACACGTAACGCGATCCGCGATATACGTAACACTACAGACAAGAAAGCCGCAGAGGCAAATGCACCAAAGGTTTTTGCAATGATCGACAAACTTGCCAAGATCGGTCTCATCCACAAGAACAAGGCATCCAACCTCAAGAGCGGAATCCAGGTTTATATCAATAAACTCGCCTAAGGAATTGACTCTGAGGCCGCGAGATTCGCGGCCTCAGTTTTCGAGAAGTAGCGCAGTTGGCTAGCGCACCACGTTCGGGACGTGGGGGTCGGGCGTTCGAGTCGCCTCTTCTCGACTAGAGGAGCACACGGAAAGTGTGCTCTTTTTTATTTTCTGAAAGGGCAGGCGTTCTTGGGGCAGCCGGCGCAGCGGCCGACACTGCGGCTTCTGAGAATATGTATGAGGGCAACCGCGAATGCAACAAGGACAAGGAGCGCTATTATGATACTTACCGTATTCATATCAAATCATAAACAAGCCGGCAATCAGGTACGCTATCCAGGCACACACCCAAGCCACGACGCACTGACCGATGACTATTGAAGCCGCCCATTTCCCGCCCAACTCTCGTCTGATTGCAGAAATGGCTGCCACGCAAGGGGTATAGAGCAGACAGAATACAAGCATTGGAACTGACGTCAGCGCAGTGAATGCAGACCCGGCGCCGAGGACATTCAACGTCGAAACAACACTTTCTTTGGCCATTAGTCCCGAGATGAGGGCCGTGACAATGCGCCAGTCCCCCAACCCCAGCGGATTGAACAACGGCGCCAGCAATCCGGCAAGCCCGGCCAGAATACTGTCACTCCCGTCAGGAACGAATTCAAAGCGGAAATTGAACGAGCGCAACATCCATATTATTATCGTCGCCACAAAAATCACCGTGAATGCCATCTGGATGAAATCCCTGGTCTTGTCCCATAGGAGGTGAAGGACATTCTTCGTCACAGGGAGCCTGTATGTAGGCATCTCCATCACAAAAGGCGCAGCTTCAGAATTATGGCTGACAAGTTTTATCGCGACAGCCACAAGCAGGCCAACCACGACCCCAAGGATATACAGACAAATCATAACAAGACCGGCCTTTCCAGGGAAGAACGCGGAGGCGAAGAAGCCGTATATGGTGGTCTTGGTGGAGCAGCTCATATATGGTATGAGGAGGATAGTGAGTTTCCTGTCCCTGGCGGAAGGCAGGGTCCTGGTAGACATCACTGCAGGCACAGAACATCCGAAACCGATCAGCATCGGGACCACACTTCTGCCGGACAGGCCTATCCTGCGGAGCAGCTTGTCGGATACAAAAGCTATCCGAGCCATATATCCGCTATCCTCAAGCAGCGACAGGAAGAAGAACAGGACGAGAATTATCGGTATAAAGCTCACTACACTGCCGACCCCGCCCAGAACGGCATCAATCACAAGTGACCGCACCGGAGCGGACACCGACCATCGTTCAAAGGCTGATGACAAAGCCAGGGAAACGGCATCCAAGCCGGACAGGAACAGTTTCTGCAACTTGAAGCCTATCACGTCGAAGGTCAGGATGAAGACAAGGGCGATTATCAACAGGAAAGCCGGTATCGCCGTATATTTGCCCGTGAGTATCCTGTCAATCTTTATGCTTCTATGCTGCTCCTTTGTCTCGCCGGGACGGCTGACGGTCCTGGAGCACAGCCGGTGAATGAATTCGAAACGCATCCGGGCCATCGCCGCATTCCTGTCCATTGACGTTTCCTTTTCCATCTGCAGGATTATTTTCTCCACCGTATCACTTTCATCCGGTGTCAATGCGAGTCGGCTCTTGATTTCATCATCGCCTTCAGTCAGCCTTTCCGCGACGAAACGCGGCTGAAGTCCGACAGAAAAGGCGTGATCTTCCACCAGGTGCGCTATCCCGTGAAGGCAGCGGTGGACTGCACCCCCGCAATCTTCAGGATCACAGAAATCCTGCCTTACCGGAGTCTCCCTGTATCTGGCCACGTGCACTGCGTGTTCAAGCAGTTCGGATATACCCTCCCCGCGGGAGGCGGCAACAGGCACCACCGGGATACCCAAGGCATTCTCCATCCCGTTGACATCGACAGAACCCCCGTTTCCGCGCACCTCATCCATCATATTGAGAGCCAACACCATCGGGATACCCAATTCCATAAGCTGGATAGTCAGGTACAGGTTCCGCTCTATATTGTTGGCATCCACCACATTTATAAGGCATTCCGGTTTCCGGGTCAGAATATAGTCACGCGTCAACTGCTCTTCATCCGAATAGGCTGACAGGGAATAGATTCCGGGCAAATCAGTGGCTGTCACATCGGCATAACCTCTGACAGCTCCGTCCGCCCGCTCCATAGTGACTCCGGGGAAATTGCCTACGTGCAGGTTACTGCCTGTGAGCCTGTTGAAAAGAGCCGTCTTGCCACAGTTGTGCTGGCCCACCAGGGCCAGATTCAATGGCGTACCTTTGGGCAATGGATTCCCGTGGTCTTTCGAATGATATACTCCCCCTTCACCAAGTCCCGGATGAGAGTCCACATCGTGCAGGGAGAGGTTGTACCCGAAACCGCCCGCCGTTACCGGGGCGGCACTTTCTTCTTCAACAGGTTCCACATCCACGCATCCGGCTTCCGATATCCTGAGCGACAGGTTATACCCGCGTATGAAAAGTTCGACAGGATCGCCCATCGGGGCCCGTTTGACAAGTTTGAACTCCGCACCGGGGATTACTCCCATATCCAGAAGCCGGCGTCGGAGAGTGCCACTCCCGCCAACCGTTCGGATAATGGCCGACTGGCCTATTTTCAGGTCATTTACAGTCATAAAAATACGGGACAAAATTACTCAGCGCAATCTTGTCCCGCAATCCTCAATAATGGGTATTTTAGAAGCCGAATTCGTCCTTATGCTCCTTGTATGAGCGTCCGACGCCCTTTTCGGGGAATATTATCGCTGCCGGAACGGAGACACTGACACCGTCATCACCCTTATAGCTCCAGGTATCTTTAGCGACTGCCTCATATATGGCAGCTTTACGCAAAGGATTGGCGTATAAGATATCAATCACCGGAACGTTCTCCGCATCATATCTACTGTACACGCCGATTGCTCCATTGTATTTGCCCAAATATGCCGCAAGCACAGGCAGGGCGGTATCGACATCCAGATTGGCAAAAGTATCCGAAACATATTCAAGCACCCACCATTCGTTATTGCCATAAACGGAGCGACGGTCCTTGATCTCAATACCCGCTTCGTGGAACCCTGCCGGCTCGATGATTTCCGGCTCGGCAACCAGGACCACCGTATCTTCAGGGGTCTCCATCAAGACATCGTCTGCCGATTCTTCCACGGATACCGGCTCTTCCGCAACCGCAGACGTACCGTATGCCTCCGGGGCGACCATCCCTGGGACAAACAGGATTGCCAGGACGAAAAGGATCGCAAATACAGGAGGAAGGAAACGGGCGACACCCCTGTTCACGCTTGTCTTGCGCACGATTCCCACGCCAAGCGCCTTACGCCTGCAGACTGCAACACATTCTCCGCACAGAGTACAATCCACGTCATTGAGCCTGTTCCCGCAGTTCTGGACATTCAGGGAATATGGACAGGCTCTTCCACAATCACCGCAATGAGTACAGCGGTCCTCTTCCTTGACGATACGGAACAGGTGGAGCCTTGTATTCCTGAGGATAATCTCCTGCAGGTATCCGAAAACGCAATATGCCGCCAGCAGCCATATCCAGTCAATTCCAAGGTTCAGGAAAGTATTCAAAGCCCAGAATGCCGCCGTGAGAGCGACAAACAGCACCCAGAACCTGACCGTATTCACCGATGCTCCTATCGGGCATATATATTTGCACCAGAATCTGTCTACCAGCAGTCCTCCGACTACAATTATCACGGCGACCGCTATCAACATCCATCGGGCATACGGAACCCCAATCCCATTGATCAATACATATGTCAACGCAAAGAGGATGAGATACTTGAACAGACGCAGGACATTATCCAACACCCTTCCTGGACGCACATTCACCTGACTGATTCCGAACCCGTTACGCAGACTCATAAGAAAATCCTGAACGGTGCCCACTGGACAGATGTATCCGCAGAAGAATCTGGTGAAGAATACGGCAAACAGAAACACCGCGACGACTATAGCCAGACGCATTGTCGGAAGACTGACGATGAAATCACCGGAAGCGGACACGCGCTGCTGCAGCTCTGACACGGAACCTGGCAGATATTTTTGCGCGAGGCCGGTTGCAAGAAAGATAAAAACCAGCAACGAAACCCACTGCAGTACGGTTTTCGGCCAGTTACTACCCCGCATTGACTGTCTACTCATTCTCGATTGTTCTTGGTATTAGCGTGTAAATATAAGAAAAATTATACAATCGCCTGCAACTTTGCTTTTAACGGGAGATTTGGCTAAATTGCGGCATAGGATTGGACATAATGGATAATAGTCACTATGGCGCGCATCCTGCTCAAACCTTTCGGCAAGAACCCCAAGACTGTGCTTCTCGGAGTACTGATGGTAATTGCCATCTTCTCCATGTTTATGAGCAATACGGCAACAGCCGCGATGTTCCTTGCATTCCTCGCCCCGGTGTTCGCATCCCTCCCGGAGGATGACAAGAAAGGCAAGGTGGGCCTCTGTCTCGCAATTCCTATCGCCGCCAACATAGGCGGTATCGGGACTCCTATAGGGACCCCTCCCAACGCCACGGCAAAAGGCATCCTGGAGAACAACGGTATGGACATCACATTCGGGGACTGGGCTGTCCGTATGATTCCTTTCGTCATCATAATGATACTTTTCGCCTGGGTTCTCCTTATGTTGCTTTATCCATTCAAGTCAAAGGGAATCATACTTGAGATCAAGAAGGACGACCACAAGAAGGGCTGGAAGGACCACATCGCCTGGACAACTTTCGCCGTAACGATTCTTCTCTGGATAACCGAACAACTTCACGGCATCAGCTCCAACATCGTAGCACTCATCCCGCTTGCTGTCTACACTGCGACCGGAGTGTTCACCAAGGACGACATAAAAGATATCAACTGGAGTGTCCTCTGGCTGGTAGCCGGAGGTTTCGCTCTCGGATATGCTCTTGAGGGTACCGGGCTTGCAGAAACGATGGTCACATCCATCAATTTCGATGCGATGGACATCGTTGTGATATTTGTCGTGGCAGGTCTCATCTGCTACCTCCTCAGCAATTTCATCAGCAATTCAGCAGCTGCCGCTCTCCTGATTCCTATTATGGTAGCAATGGGCAAGGGACTTCTTGCCAGCGGCAACGCATCCTCATTCCTTGCCTGGGGCGGACAGCAGGGGCTTGCAATTTTCGTCGCAGTCTGTGCTTCACTTGCTATGGTCCTGCCTATTTCTACACCTCCGAATGCAATTGCCGCATCCACCGGTCTTGTCGAGACAAAGGATATGACGAAAGTTGGTATAGTAATCGGAGTCGTCGGGCTTGTCCTCGGATTCTTCTGGGTGACCAAGCTCTTTCCTTTCTAGAAATCGTATCCCAACCGCAGCGTAGCGGACGTTCTGTCCGGGCCTGCGAAATACACCAGATTGAAACCTCTGTTCCAACGGACGGAGGCCTCCGCGTAGAATCCCTTCCCGAAGTTGTACTTCACAGCAGGGGCAACGGTGATATTCCGGCAAGTCATATGTTCACGGTACTTCAGGAAATAACTCTCCAGACGCTCAGGCTCCGATGTCACACCTGTGGACGGACTGACCTCACGCATCGTATCATCCATCCATCCCTGCCTGTATGACAGCATCAAAGTCACGTCCAGACGTCCGAAGTGCCCGGTAGCCTTGGCCTCCACATAAGGCTGCAGCAGCCTCTGATACATCAGATACGGATACATATTGGACACCAGACCCTGCTGGTCGGTCATCGACAGCAATGCTGAAAAGTTCAGCATACGGGACGCGTAGTCATAGGTAAGCGATGCTTTCATATTCCTTCGGGAGAAGATACGACAGGCCCCGAATTCCTCCACGGTGGTGACACCGCCGGAGCTGACCTTCTCCAGGGAAGTCTCCTCATTGTCCTGTGAGAAATACTCCGCCGTGGCAAGTATCCGGTGGGATCCTCTGTCTCCCGAAAACGCAAATCCGGCATGTGCTGTCAGGTCCCACCCCGGGAACCTGAACCAAATGAACTGTTTCTCGCCTACGGTACCATATCTCGCCCTCCAGCTGACATCCGCATACGCCCTGCCGTAAGAAGCCTGAACGGAAACGCCGTTGATAATCTCCCTCAAAGGCAAGCCGTTGACGCCCGGTTCGCTGAGATGCACACCGCTTCCGGTCCATATCTGACGTACACCATAGTACAGTCCCTTGTCAAAGAAAACATCATAGGAAGCAACGCTGCTTCCAATCTGCTCGGCGCTGACGGACTCACTGTTTTTGGAGAATATGTAATTCAAGCCTATTGCAAGGTCGCCATTGTGATACTGCACTCCCGGTGAAACCGTCATATCCATCCTGTAAGTGGTGTGCCTGAGATCCTTTCTTTTTGCATAGTTTGAGGATTCGAAAAGCATCTGACCTCCCAATCTCCATTCAGGTGAAATATCCACGGAAATACCTCCCGTGAAGGAGTATGTCTGGAGAGTCTTGGACCCCGGGGTGAATTCATAAACGTTGATCGGATAATAGCCCTGCTTGACGAACATGGAGCCGGCCATCCCCTGCCCTTCCATCTGTTCGAAGCCGAAGGAGCCCTTCATTGAGAATTTTTTCAGATGTCTGATGGCCGAAGCCCTTACGCCGGCGGTCCAGGCAGATTTGGCATCACTTGAAGCCCTCAGCTCACCCGTAATGTAGTTGCCGTAGATTTCCGCATTCGATGCGGACAGGGTATCCTGACGTATACCGACGACATTGGTGCCCTCATTCCAGAAGTTGCGTTTGATCGCCCTCTGATATGATTGGCCGGAAGCGGCAAGCGACGCACAGAGCATCGCGGCGATTATGTACAATCTCCTATTCATGCAAGCTCTGTGTTTCACGTTCATAAAAGTCCTCGGACGAGTTGTTGCTGTCCATCAGCACTTCATACCCTTTCTGCGCGGACTGTTCCTCGTCCACATATCTGTGAAGCGTGTGCCCGAGGAATGTCCCGGAAAGCGTGACATATCCGGCATCAAGTGTCGGCAGCAGACGTTTTGAATTGGATGTAGACGCTCCGTTGAAGACTTCCACGGCATCCATCACCCAGGTTGGGTCTATCTTGACCACGCGGTCGATACTGCTGCCCGGCAGTTGCTCTACGGCCCCTTCCGTCTGCACCCATTCCCTCATAGACACACCTTTCGGGGCCTTGAATATCACAGTCGCAGGGGAATTGATGGAATATGTATAGGCATTTGCCTGTCCCGTCTTTATGACGACTTCAAGCCACCTGGATCCGGAGATATTGTTCCCGGGAACGGGGTGATAGGTCACGTTGGTGAAGTATGTAGGATTATAGCATACGAAATAATCCGGTTTGTTTAGATTTACGGAAAGCGGATACTGGGCGCTGTGATCGACTGCTCCACGCAGACAGAGCACCGCATCCTCCCCCGGGTTGAGAGGGAAGTCATCCCCGTCACCAGGGAACTGCCATACTGCCTGGATTATCGGGACGAATTCCGGCAGAGTACCGTAAGGATTGTTTGAATTGGAATTGTACGGAGACAACGTTCCGAAACAAATCCCGTCCAGGTACTGCACCATTTGATGATTGTTGTGGAGTATGACATACTGGTCCGACTGATATGTCCCCTGTTCGGGATACTTCATACAGCCTCCACAATATATTTCCTTGATAATTATCGTTCCCGTTCTGGATGCCATCATCTCTACCTCAAGAATCCTGTCACCGGTAACCCGCACCCTGTCCACGGAGCCGTTGAACACACATTCAGGGCCGACATCGCTTACGCTTATCCTGTACAATCCGTCGGGCACAAGGAATACGGCCCGTCCTCCGGAATCAGGCGTCAACACGTATGACGACCCCTGATTTATATCTTCGACCGTAATCTTTCCCATACCCTGCGCACCAGGCTCGTATCCTGCCGGATAAATGGCCTGAACCGTGAAGGCGTGCAGTTCCTCGTCGTACGGATTTACACGGTCCAGCCGCGTGCATCCTGCAACGGAAAGAATCAGAAGGAATATGATATAGAATCTCTTCATACTAGAATTTCAGTCTGCAGGTAAGTCCGTAATAAAAATCCGGGGTGAATATTGCGCCGACACCGGTGGCCATCGAATATACGGTAGGGCGGGAATTGGTGAAATTGTTCGCGAAGAACGAAAGGCTCACGTGGTCCCCGATTTCCTTCGTTATGCTGAGATTGGCTGACATATAAGGACCGTAACCGTCCTGATCGAACATATAATCGTTCCCCGGTCTCAATATCAGCTGGGAGAACTGGGGATCGCCGGCTTCTCTTTCGGTGAAAGGATGCCTGTTCCCATCCAGGTCGAGATACGCCGTCGGATACAGGCATTCTCTGGTACCGGCCGGAATGTTTATCCATCTTGTCAGCAGTGACATCTCCAGCCTGCAGGTTATCACCAGTCTGGCCTCGGGGATTCTTGTAATAGATGTAAGATTGGCATTCATTCCGCTTGAAATCCTTCCGCAGGTGACAGAATTGCCACCGGTGCCATTGGCATAAATGCCCACGAACTGATATGACCGGTTCGGGAGACTTGTATGCGACCATCCATTCTGGTAATAATAGGATTCCGCACAGTCGATATTGGTAGTCCTGGTGTAGCTTGCATCCAAACGGAACGATGTCCTGACAGTCCTCACTTCCGGAGTTTCGACCGTCAACTCGGCTCCCGCCCGATATACGTCCGCACCGTTTTCCTGACGCGTGGTACGGACAAAAGACCGGTCGGTAACCTTAACCGACATCGGCTGCCAAGCCTCGGAAGACGCACCCCTGAGGTATACGGCCCCGCTCTGATGGTCCACCCTTATCTCCGGACTGTACGGAATGACATATCCTTCCGGGAGAGAATATATGCTGTACGTGAACGGTGTGTAACGGGCGGAAATGCGGTACGGCATCTGTGTGACATTATAGAATCCGACAAGTGATATCCGCCAGTCGTTCTTTTCGAAGTCAATACCTATTTCGGAATTGGAGTTGCGCTGCCAGCGCAGGTCCGGATTGTACTCGATGCTGTACGGACGGGTATAATACACATAGGACGAACCTCCATCCCCGTGGGATACGCTGAAAGTCTGTCTGTCAAAATATTCCTGCTCAGGATAAAGGATATAGAAAGAAGGGAGTTTCTCGGTGATGCCCCATCCGCCCCTGATTGAAAGATATTCCGAAAGTTTCCACCTCGCATTCAGACGTGGGGAAAGGGTGTTCATATTCTTGTAACGTGTCCCGCGTATGAACACGTTCTCCAGACGCAATCCGGCCGTCATCTCAAACGTAGTCTCTCCGAGCGGAAATGACAATGCCTCCTCGGCATAGACGGACAGATTGTGCATAAAAGGATAATCCTTATATGGCCTCGGTCGGTATCCGTCAGCAGCAAGGGCGTTGTCGAGATAATACTCCCCCTGCCCCAGATTTCCGCTTGCCTTCCATTGTACACCCGCCTTGAGATTGCTCTTGATATCATTCCAGCGTCTGGCCCAGGTGTATCTCAAGGACGCAGCCGCATCAAGTTCCTTCGAATCGACAATCCTGTCGGCATAATATTTCTCCGGGAGCCTGTCCGCAAGATAATAACCCTCATAAGTACTATGTACGGCAGGCAATTGGGTGGAGAATGACTTGTAAGAGTGTTCGTGGGTGAGGTTATCGTTGTAGTTGACGGATGCCTCGAATCTGATGTTCGTGATCCAGGATCTGTTCAGCTGCCAGGTCAGGGACGTATTTGCTCGAATCACATTGTCATTGGCCTTGGAATATGCTCCCGAAAAAGCATCCGGATCATCCACTGTATTCATCCCTCCCAGATTGCCGGTAATTCCGGCCTCGAATCTGAGCACTTTCGCAAAAGTGTTGGAATATCCTGCGGTGATTCCCCTTCTGGTGTAGGATTCATAAGGGGAAGAAAGTTTCCTAGTCGCGCGAGCCCACTCTCCGCTGAGGTTCACTACACCCCTGTCCCTACCTAGGTCGAAGCCTTTGGAGACGGAAGCCTGATAGGTGCGCGGATTGACCGAAAACACGACGTTCAAAGGCGTTCTTCCCTTCCTGGTATGCACCTTGACCATACCGCTGTTGAGATCTCCGTATTCCGCAGAAGGGACGCCCGTGATTACCTCGATACTTTCCACATTGTCGACGCTGATGCTCCTCGTGTCGATTCCTGAAGGTTCACCGAATCCGGCATTGTTTCCAAGACGCACGCCATCAACCTCGACGGCGGTACCGAAAGCCGCATTGCCGGCGGAAATCCCTCCGGAGCGCAATGAAATGGACTGTGCATTGGTCAGGTCGGGATTTATGGTCTTTCCTCCAGGGAGCAGTGCCGACATATCGGCCATATTGGACATCTGAAGATGATTCAGCGCATCACGTCCCAGCGTGTGCGAAGTACTGATACCGTCCGTCCGCTTTGCCGTAACGACAGCCTCACTGAGGGCAAGGGAACTCTCCTGCAGCCTGATCTCGAGTCCGGAAACGTTCCTATCCACGACGACCTCACTCTGGTTCTCCACATATCCGAGGTACGAGCACTTCAAGATATAGCTTCCCTTGTCCGCTCCGCTTATCACAAACCGTCCATCTGCATCGGTCACGGCCCACAGGTAATCTTCCCCGAGGCTCAACACGACTCCAGAAAGCGGTTCACCGGTGCCATTGTCAAGAACAGTACCGGACAGCGAAAACTTGGTCGGAGCCGCAAACGCTGCCACCCCGACCAATAATGAAACCAATATGAGGATTAGTTTCCTCAATGTATTTTTAGTCCTTTACGCAGCGAACGGATCCGCCGATATTTGAGTTGCAATATGCCACGGTTGCTCTACCTTTCATATAGTTTTTGCTGAATGTGGACATCATCGCAAAGACCTGCGGCTTGGCAGTAGCAGAACTGCCCATATATCCTGTTGACGAGAAATAGTATGTGAGGGCCGGACGTCCCAGAAACTCCTCAACATCGCAGTTGTCGCTCTTGATCACGTTTGCCAGATACTTACCGTTATTGTTACTGCCGACAAGGCTGAAGTTCCATCCTCCTTCATTGAATGTCGTGATTTTTCCTGACTTGTATTCACTGTCATAGAATATAGCGGTTTCGTCCGTAACAGGAGCGGACTCGCTTTCATTCTTGTTGGAATAGCCGCAAAGAGCAATATATTCAGCCCTCGTAGGAATATGCCAGCCTTCCGGGCAGATACCACGTATCCCTTCAAAATCGTGGACATTCTCCGGAGTCAGTCCGTCAATTCCGAACGCTGTTTCTACTGAATAAAGCAAGCCGTATTTCCTTACGGATTCCTTGTCGGTCAAGGCATCCACATTGGTACCATCCGAGTTATATGGATACCAGACACCACTCTTGTCCGCCGGATTAGCTGACGCTTCCTTCCCCTCCGGAACATATCGGAGATTCTCGGTCATCCAGCATCTGCCGTCCTTCATCCAGGCGATGTCATATTCCTCGCCTGCATAAACAATCGACTTGATGGCCTCGACAGTCACCTCGACAGTCTTTTCCGCATCCAGCTCAGGAATACCGCAATTTGTCTTGTAGACAACCTTGTAATCGATATCCTCACTGGTCTGATTTGCAGGGAAGATAATCTCGATCTCGTTCTCTCCCTTAGGAGCTGATGTCCTGCTCAATTCCACGCCCTCGGAAGGAGTCACTGTCACGGTCCAAGGGAAATTGGAAGTCACAGTCTGCTTGAGATATACGCCGGCGTTGGATTTGATCATCGATGTCTTGTTTATGTCAATGGACGCAAAGAATGCATCCTGAAAGACAATCACCTGGGTCGTTGCATACGATGATCCGTTGTCACACTTGATGTCGAGGGTACTCTGTCTCTCCTCCTTTGTATTGTTGGCGGGGACATTCACAGTGAAAGACCCGTTCCCGGACCCGGTTGAAGGTGAAATGGTGAGACCTGCGATCTTGCCGTCGGAGACCACGTTCCAAGCAGCATTGGCCTGGACGTTCACTGTATAGGAGCCTCCTTCAAATTCGGCATTCACATAATTTTTCTCCACTTCAATCTGTGCAGCGGTACACGACACGAGCACAATAGCCGCAACGGCTAAAAGTAATTTTTTCATATCAATCAAAATTATTATCAGATTCAAAAACTAATGCATTATACGCAAATATCGTAATTTTTCTGAAAAATAAAATTATTATTTTTGTGCTATGAAACTAAGGTATTCAGTATCAATCACCATTTTACTGGCCATCCTCCCGATGCCGGTCCGGGCAGATGAAGGAATGTGGATGGTCAATGCCATTTCCAAGTCACTTGCAAGGCAGATGGAGACACGCGGGCTCCGGATGGACAGCGGTGAGATCTACAACGAGGATGCAGTCAGCTTGAGTGACGCAATCGTGTCCCTTGATTTCGCCTGTACCGGAAGCATAATTTCCGACCAGGGCCTGCTGATAACGAACCATCACTGCGCCTACGGAGACGTTCACGCCCTGAGCACCAACGAGCACAACTATCTGGAGGACGGATTCTGGGCAAAAACCCCGGAAGAAGAATTGCATATCCCGGGCAAGAGCGTACAGTTCCTGGAAAAGATACTTGATGTAACCGATGAAGTCAACGCGACAATCGAGGAAGAGAAGGCTGCCGGAAAGGGTTACGGAATGCGCAGGATAAGCTATCTGATTGAGAAGAAGTACAGTGCTGAAACCGGGCTGGAAGCTTCCCTTTCGTCTATGTGGGCCGGCGAGAGATATTATCTGGCCCTGTACAGGACATACAAGGACATACGACTGGTTGCAGCCCCGCCCGTGAGCATCGCCGCATTCGGAGGGGACATAGACAACTGGGAATGGCCGCAGCAGAAATGCGACTTCGCGCTATACCGTATCTATGCCGACGAGAACGGCAACCCGGCTGAATATTCCGGGCACAACGTTCCTCTTTCTCCGAAACGCAGGCTGCATATCAGCACCCAGGGATACGCACCCGGAGACTACGCTATGATATTGGGCTATCCGGGAAGCACGGACCGGTATGCATCTTCGGCAAAGATTGCGTTCGAACAGAACGTCAGTCTGCCGGTTTCGAACAAGGTCCGCGCCGACCAGATGGCAATAATCAACCGCTGGATGAACGAGGATCCGGAAATCAGGCTCAAGTATTCCGACCGGTATTTTTCCCTGAGCAACGTGCAGGAGCTCAACGAAGGGGAAGTGCTATGTTACGGGAGATACGGTGTGGCCAGGCACAAGCGCCGCGAAGAGAAAAAACTTCTCGGGGCATATAAGGGACTTCTCTCGGAGCTGGACTGTAAATATGATGCAATCAGCGATGCGCGGAGAAACACCATCTATTATAGGGAGACGCTCGTCCGCGGCACACAGCTAGCTACCATAGCGTCACGGATGAAGAACAACAGGGCCGCCGACCCTGTCAAGGAATACGCCGCAATCGATCTCAGAGTGGAGAAGGACCTGTTCCGGTACAGTATGGAGACATATTTCGAGAATGTCGACAGTTCGTACTGGGGACCTTTCCAAAAGCATCTGAAAGACTCGCTGGGTACTGATTATGATGCAATTATGGACTACCTGTGGACCGACGGGATCATCACTTTGGACTGCAATCTCTGCCGGTTCTTCAATGACGTGTCTATCCGGGATTTCAATTCCGTTTCCGATAAACTTGAGGGAGAAACGACTGTCAGCACACTCGGCAAGGAGTACACCCACGCGATGTACAGAAGCAGGCACTCACACGGTCTGACCCAATATCCTGATGCCAACTCCACGATGAGACTCACTTACGGAAGGGTACGATCTTTCCGGAGAGACGGGCGCGCAATGCCTTGGCAGACGTTCAGTGACGAGATTCTTGCAAAAGAGGACAGCACGTCATACGAATTCCACCTTATTCCCGAATGGAAAAGGATGCTTGCCTCACAGACGGATCCCCTTCCGGTCAACTTCATAACGGACAACGACATCACCGGAGGCAATTCCGGAAGTCCGGTCCTGAATGCCGACGGGGAGCTGATCGGTCTGGCTTTCGACGGGAACAAAGAGTCTCTGGCTTCAGACAAGGCATTCACAGACAAATACAACCGTTGCGTATGCGTAGATATCAGGTTTGTCCTCTGGACCTTGAAGGAGTATGCCGGGATGTCCCGGGTAATCGATGAAATAAACAGATAATACAGAAGATATGAGAAAGAACAACGACATCTGCCGCAACTGGCCGAAATTCGTCCTGCAATGGGGCGTACTGATTGCAATCATCGTGATGATTGCCCTGATGGGGACTGACCCTGAGAAATATTGCCCTATGGGTGGTCTGCAGGCATTTGTAACATACATAGTGAACGGTTCGCTTCCGTGCAGTATGACAACGCTTCAGATATTGATGGGCTTCGCCCTGGCAGCGGCGGTCATCCTGTTCAGCAAGCTGTTCTGCGCATTCATCTGCCCGATCGGCACGGTGGAGGACCTGCTGATCAAACTGCGCTGCAAACTGCACGTCAAAGGAGCGGAGATCAAAGCCGGATCCATTGCGGACAAACTTCTCCGCATTGTCAAATACGCACTTCTATTCGTCCTTTTCTATACTACGGCAACCGCCAGCGAGCTGTTCTGCAAGAACTTCGACCCATATTATGCCGCAGCAACGGGATTCAAGGGAGAGATAACCCTGTGGATGGCCATCGTCACGGTAGGCCTTGTCCTGATAGGAGGATTTTTCATAAAGCGGTTCTGGTGCCGGTATATCTGCCCTCTCGGAGCGGCATCCAACTCCTTGAAGTTCTGGATGTGGTTTCTGATCCTGGGCCTGGCTTACTGGGTGCTGAGCCTGATTGGAGTACATATCCACTGGCCTGCAGTCCTGTTTGCGGCCTGTCTGCTCGGCTACCTGCTGGAAATCTTTCACAGCAATCCGCAAACACAGCTTCTCTATGTGATCAGAGATGACGAAAAGTGCGGCAAAACCTGCCACAGTTGCCAGAAGAAATGTCCTTACAACATAGACGCACCAGCATTCGACGGCAGAATCACTTCCGTTGACTGCACGCTTTGCGGGGAGTGCGTTGCAGCCTGTCCTACAAATGCGCTCCGGATAGCCTCCTGCAGCAAGAGCAAGGGGTGCCGGTTCCTGCCTGCGATAATCATAGTAGTGCTTCTTGCCGCAGCCATCATCATCGGCAGGAAATGGGAACTTCCTACCATCAACGAGACCTGGGGACTGACAGAAGAGATGCAGACGGAGACCGTAAAAATCGAGAATCTCAAATCAGTCAAGTGTTACGGCAGTTCGATGGCATTCAAGGCAAGGATGGAGAACGTGAGAGGAGTACACGGAGTCAAGACATATGTAGGCAGCCATACCGTCATCATCACATACGACCCGAAGGCCACGAGTGAAGAGAAGATACGAGAAGAGGTATTCACCCCTTCCCATTTCAGAGTATGGAGTCCTGATCCGAACCAGCTCAGCGAGCTCAAGATAATCACCATCCGCACGGAGAATATGTATGACAAGCTGGACCTGAATTATTTCGGTCTTCAGCTGCGTAACACCGGAAGGAGCATATTCGGTGTCGAATCCGAATATGACTGTCCTCTGATCGTCAAGGTATATGTATCTCCAAACGAGGAGTTCTCTGAAGATTGGTGGAGGGAAATTACGGAAAAGAAGTCCCTGGATATGCCGGTACACGGCGGCGGAGTCAAATCGACCCCTGTGGATTTTGAATTTGTCAGGTTGGAGAAGAGCGTCGGCACTATTGACATCAGCACGTATCTCCACAATATGCTGGACGAATTCACCGCAGAATACAACGGAAGATATGAGGAGGGCGACAGCACAGTCATCCGCAAACGCGTGGAAGTGTACGAAGGCAAGCCGCAGAAGGTTTACGAGCTCTCGGACCAGAACTATGAGAAACCTATCATCAAGAGAGCCCTTCCTTATCTGAGCAACTATCTTTCCTCACAGGAAGGGGTCATCGGGACATATCTGAGACTCAATTCCGAACTGGTTCCGTCAATCCAGATCAGGTATGCCGAGCCTATGACCACCGAAAGGATTGAAGAGATGCTGGCATCCGACATCTGGACCATCACCTATTCCGTCGATGACGTACGCGAGGAGAATGCGAGGATGAAGTTCGAAGAGCCGGGCAGAGAGCTGGACTACTCGCCGGAATCATTCGAGTTCTAAGCATCAGAATATGGCGGCAAGGAAGGACTCAAGGGAGGCCTTTCCGAGCAAAAGCGAGGGCATCGGTCGGCTGACCGATGCCCTCCTTGCAGTATACTGTTTGTTTGAAACGATTAGACGATACCCTGCTCAAGCATAGCCTGAGCCACCTTCATGAACCCTGCGATGTTGGCTCCCTTCACATAATCGACGTGTCCGTCCGGCTGTGTACCGAACTTGACGCACTGTTCGTGGATGGAATCCATAATGAAATGCAGCTTATCATCGACCTCCTGGGCGCTCCAGCTGATATGGCTGGCATTCTGGGTCATCTCGAGTCCGGATGTCGCAACTCCACCGGCATTGACTGCCTTACCAGGGGCGAAAAGCACTCCGTTGTTCTGGAAATAGTGGATGGCGCCAGGCTGGCAGCCCATATTGCTGACTTCGCAGCAGCACCAGGTTCCATTTGACTTGAGTTCCTTAGCATCATCCTCTGAAAGTTCGTTCTGGAATGCACAAGGGAGCGCGATATCGCACTTTACACTCCAGGCCTTCTTGCCGGCGGTGAACTTCGTCTTTTCCGGGAACTTTGTGGCCATATCCTCGACCTTGTTACGGTTGGAGGCACGCATCTCAAGCATATATGCTATCATCTCAGGGGTAATGCCGTCAGGGATCTCGCACACTCCGTCCGGACCGGAGATGGCAACCACCTTGGCGCCGAGCTGAGTAGCCTTGGTGCAGGCCCCCCAGGCGACGTTTCCGAAACCTGAAATGGCGACCTTACAGCCCTTTATGTCCTTTCCCGCCTTGTGAAGAAGGTTCTGCGTAAAATAAAGTGCACCGAAACCGGTAGCTTCCGGGCGAAGGATGGAACCACCCCAGGTGCCGCCCTTTCCTGTAAGCACTCCCGTATTGTATTCCCGGGCTAGTTTCTTGTACATTCCGTACAAATAACCGATTTCTCGGCCACCCACGCCAACATCACCTGCCGGGATATCCTGATCAGGTCCTATGCAGTTCCAAAGTTCCCACATAAACGCCTGGCAGAAGCGCATTATCTCATCATTGCTCTTGCCGACAGGGTCAAAATCAGAACCGCCCTTGGCTCCACCCATAGGGAGAGTGGTGAGCGCATTCTTGAATGTCTGCTCAAAACCAAGGAACTTCAACATTGAAGGGGTAACAGCCTTATGGAAACGAAGTCCACCCTTGTAAGGTCCGATTGCACTGTTGAACTGGATACGGTATCCAAGGTTTGTCTGAACTTCGCCCTTGTCGTCCACCCAGGTCACGCGGAATGTGAAGATGCGGTCAGGCTCGACCATCCTTTCGACAATCTTTGCCTTCTCATACTCAGGATGCTGGTTATACACATCCTCGATTGATTCCAAAACCTCCTGTACGGCCTGGAGATACTCATTCTCGCCAGGGTACTTGGCCTGGAGTCCGGCCATTATTTGTTGAGTTTTCATATAGAAATAAATGTTTATTTCACTTCCCAAGTGGATCCGCTGTGAAGCAGATCGTCAACGCTGTGTATTGATGACTTGGCCATCACGTCCTTGACCTGATCGCGGACTCCGTCATCATAAGTGATGCTCTTGACGTCCCTGATGACACCGAGGGCGACAGGGTAATCCGGTCCTTTCATATCAGCCAGAGCCATATGTATGCCGATGTTGTCCGTATGGGCATCGTGGACGAGTATATCATCCTCGGTATATCCTCCTTCCCCGATGCGGACTGCACGGATCTTCTTGCCGTCGTACACGAGGCCACGGTCCCTTTCCTTTCCGAATATCATCTTCTCCCCGTGTCTGAGGACAATCGTATGGTCCGCCCTTACGGCAGGATCTGACAGATTCTTATGTGCTCCATCATTGAAAATCACACAGTTGGTAAGCATCTCCATAACAGAGCATCCGTCGTGAAGTGCAGCCGCCGTCATAATCTCCTCATTGAGGGCAAGTTCCACGTCCAGGCTTCTCGCGAAGAAAGTCCCCTTCGCACCTAGGACAAGCGATCCCGGATTGAAAGGATGCTCCACGGTTCCGTACGGGGATGTCTTAGTAATGGCTCCGAACTTGGAAGTAGGGCTGTATTGTCCCTTGGTCAAACCGTATATCTGATTGTTGAACAGGATGACGTTGATGTCTATATTCCTGCGGATGGCGTGTATGAAATGGTTGCCACCGATTGCCAGCGCATCACCATCCCCGCAGACCTGCCATACCGTAAGCCACGGATTGGCCACCTTGATTCCGGTGCTTATGGCCGTGGCACGTCCGTGGATACTGTGGAATCCGTAGGTATCCATATAGTACGGAAGTCTGGACGAGCACCCGATACCGGAAACGATGACATATCTTTCCTTATCATAATTGAGGGCCTGGCTTACCTTTGGAAGCGCCCTCTGGAGTGACGCAAGCACGGCGTGGTCCCCGCATCCGGGGCACCAGCGCACTTCCTGGTCGCTCTTGAAATCCTTTGCTGTAAGTGTTGCCATAATTACAGTTCCTTTTTGATTGCATCCACGAGTTCCTGTACGAGGAACGGCTGTCCCTGTACCTTTCCATAGGATTCAAACCTGAATTTTGGATACCGTCCGCGCAGATATCTTGCGAACTGTCCGCTGTTGAGCTCACACACGAGTATCTTCTCGAATGAGGAGAGCACTGCCTCGGTATTCTTCGGAAGAGGCTTGATGAAATCGAAATGAGTGTATGACACATCCACGCCTTCATCCCAAAGATCATGCATTGCACTTGCAATATGCCCGTACGTGCCTCCCCAACCAATTACGAGCAGCTTGCCGCTCTTTGAACCCTGGACCACGAGTTCAGGAATCTCGTTTGCGATAAGCTCCACCTTGGCCTCGCGTTCCGCCACCATCTCCGCGTGGTTCAAAGGATCGGTCGAAAGCACTCCGGCGTGTGTCTTTTCGAGACCGCCGACCCTGTGCTCGAATCCCTTCTGTCCGGGAACGGCCCACCTGCGGACCATCGTCTGAGGATCTCTGTCGAACGGATGGAATTTCTCACCTTCCGCCACCGCCCCCGTTGCAAACGGAGGTTTGATTTCCGGATAATCCTTCATCGACGGGATGAGCCAAGGCTCACTGCCGTTTCCAAGGAATCCTTCTGAAAGGAGCAGGACCGGAGTCATATGTTCAAGGGCAATCTTTGCTGCAGTGAAAGCCGCCCAGAAGCAGTTTGCCGGGGAATGTGCAGACATCACCGGGATAGGGCACTCTCCATTCCGTCCATACAGGGCCTGATTGAGGTCTGTCTGTTCTGTCTTTGTCGGAAGTCCAGTCGAAGGACCGCCTCTCTGCACGTCAATTATGACCAGAGGCAGTTCCGTCATCACCGCGAGTCCCATCGCCTCGCTCTTGAGGGAGAGACCCGGACCAGAAGTCGTGGTCACCGCAAGGTTCCCGGCAAAGGCGGCGCCTATGGCCGTACATATACCGGCAATTTCATCTTCGGCCTGAAGTGTCTTTGCTCCAAGGCTCTTGTGTATCGCGAGCTCTTCCAGGATAGCCGTAGCCGGCGTGATAGGATATGACCCGCAGAACAATGGCAGGCCGGACTTCTCGGATGCTGCCAGGAGTCCCCACGCGATGGCCTGGTTGCCGGTGACATTCCTGTATGTTCCCTTCTTGGCTGACTTTACAGGCTCTATCGTGTATGTATTGGGGATTGCCTGGACGTTGGCTGCATAATTGAAGCCGTCGTCGAGGACCTTCCTGTTCGGTGCAATCACTTCCGGATGCTTCTTGGAGAATTTCTTCTCCAGATACTGATATATAGGATCCAGAGGCCTGTTGTAAATATAGCAGGCTATTCCGAGAGTGAACATGTTCTTGCACTTGAGAATGGACTTCTGATCCATTCCGCTGTCTTTGAGACTTTCCTTCGTCATCGTGGTGATAGGGGCAATGATGAGGGCCCTATCCTCAACCCCAAGTTCCACAAAAGGATTCCCGGTCTTGAAACCTGCCTTTTTCATTCCCGCCTCATCGAACGAATCTTCGTCCACGAGTATCATTGCGTGGCGCTTGCACCATTTCGCATTCGCCTTCAGGGCAGCGGGATTCATCGCGATGAGCATATCGCAGAAGTCACCTGGAGTGTTGACCTCGTCACTTCCGATATGCACCTGGAAGCCTGAGACTCCTGAAACGGTTCCGTGAGGAGCCCTGATTTCAGCGGGATAGTCCGGGAACGTCGACAGCCCGTTGCCGTATATGGCTGACATATCGGCAAAGAGGGAGCCCGTCAACTGCATACCGTCACCCGAATCACCCGCAAACCTTATTACGACGTCTTTTGCGTCGATAACCTTATGTTGCATCTATCAGATAAAATTAAAGGGAGGTGCCACGGCACCTCCCGAATTCCCGTCTTTGTCTCTACTGCTGCTGTGCGGCCTGAGCTTCGGCCTGAGCCTGAAGCTCTGCCTGCAGGGCTTCCAAAGTCCTGTCGTCGGCGATTCCAAGTGCCTTTCTGGCAGCCTTTGTCAAATCCACACTCTGTGAATCATCAATGTAGAGTGCAGTGCCCATATCGAATACATAGATGTATCCGCCTTCCTTTGCGAGATCGGTCACAACCTTCTGCGCCTTGTCATAGATAGGAGCCATAAGCTGCTGCTGTTGCTGCTGGAGCTCTGCCTGTACGGACTGCTCGAATTCCTGGATGCGCTGCTGTATCTCGGTAAGCTCCTTCTCCTTGCTCTCAAGGATGGCCTGTGTCCAGGTGCTGGCCTTTGACTGGTACTGCTGATACTTGGTCTGGAACTCCTCAACCATAGCCTGGTATGTTTCCTGAGCCTCCTGGCTTGAAGCGTTCATTGCAGCGCGTGCCTGATCAGCTTCCGGAGCAAGCTGTACGAGCTCTGAGAAATTGACGTGCGCGAACTTTGGCTGAGCCATAGCCGCAGTACAGATTAATGCCATTGCGGCAATAACAAAAAATCTTTTCATATCAAATCATTTAAAATTGTTGTCCTATCACGAAATGGAACTGGCTTTTTCCTCTAGTCGGATCGTCAAATCCATAACCCCAGTCCACACCTAGCAGTCCGACCATTGGAAGGAATATTCTCACGCCCACGCCGGCGGAACGCTTAATCTGGAAAGGATTGAACTCCCTGATGTCAGCCCAGCAGTTACCTCCTTCGAGGAATCCGAGCACGTATATCGTGGACTGTGGCTGAAGTATTACCGGATAACGGAGTTCGACGGTGAACTTGTCGTAAACGTTACCGGCATATGCATATCCGTTGGTATTGTATGTGGAAACCTGATAAGGAGTCAATGAATAGTTCTCATATCCTCTCAAGGAAATGACTTCGGAACCGTAGGTGCTGTAGCCGGACATTCCGTCACCTCCGACAAGGAATCCCTCGAATGGAGAATAGCCCCAGTTCCTGTTGTAATATCCCAGATAACCGAACTGTGCACGTGTCATAAGCACGAGGTCCCCGATAAGCTTCGAGTATGTTGCTGCGGAGAATTTCCACTTGTGGTATTCTATCCAACGGTAACGGTTCTGAGCCGTCCAGTTCCCGCTGTCATAATTGACATCCCTCCAACTGGCCACAGGAATCTTGTTCCCCTTGGCGTCGTAGTCGTATTTGCGGAACAGCGAGAACGGAGGAGTAAGCTGAAGTGAAGCTGAGAACTCGGTACCCTGACGCGGATAGAGCTGCTGGTCCGTGGAGTTCCTCATCAAAGTTATGGAATAGCTTATGTTGTTGGATATACCGTCGTCAAAGATGAAATACCCGGAATACCAGTTCGTCAACTTGTATGTCTGCCAGCTGAATCCGTGATAAAGCACGAAATAGTTGTCAGGCCATTTCAATCTTGAACCCAGTGATGCGGAGAAGCCGAACACCTCCATCTGGCGGTCATTGCTGAGAATGTTCAGAGCCAGATAAGAATTGGTCTGTCTTGTATAGTAGGCAGAAAGATTCAGTGAAGTAGGTTTCTTTCCGGTCAGCCACGGCTCCGTGAAATTTGCCGAAATCGCCGTATAGTAAGTACCGTTGGTCTGGAAACGGAAGGCAAGGTTCTGGGCATCTCCAAGAGGCACCGGCCTCCAGGCACTCTTGTCAAAGAACCTGTGCGTGGAGAAGTTGTTGAAGCTGACACCGACGGTGGCTACGAAGGTATTGCCGCCCCATCCGCCGGAAAGCTCAAGCTGGCTGGAAGGCTTCTCCGTGACGTTGTAAGTTATATCCACGGTATTGTTGAGCTGATTCGGTATGAGGGACCATCCGGTGGACGGATCCATTATCGCCTCAGAATCGAACTGTCCGAGTGATGCGATTTCCCTTACGGACCTCTCGAAATCCGACTGGCTGAAAAGATAGCCCGGGCGGGTGAATATCTGACGACGTACGACCTTCTCGTTCGTCAGGTCGTTTCCGATGATGATGATGTTGTTGAGCGTAGCCTGCTTGCCTTCGGAGATACGAAGTTCAACGTCCACGGAGTCATTCTCGATATTTGTCTCGACCGGAGTCAGGGAGAAGAAAAGGTAGCCGTTGTCCCTGTATAGCTTGGAAACGTCATAATCCGTCTGCTTTCCGCCACCGAAGAGTTTCTTCTGCATTGAAACCACATCGTAAACATCTCCCTTGTTGATTGCAAGTATAGAATTGAGGTCCTCTGAACTGAATACGGAGTTTCCTGTCCAGGTGATGTCCCTGAAATAATACTGTTCGCCTTCCTCGAATTCAAGGTCGATGGCGAGCTTCCTCGTATTTGATTTCTTCCCCGGTTCGGGCTCAAGGTAGTAGATAGAGTCCCTTACTATCCTGGCATCCCTGTATCCGGCCTCATTGAACGCACTGAGGGCGCCCTTGAGGTCATTCGGATATTCCTTGCTGTCGAATTTCTTGCTGCTGAAGAAATTGTACCACTTGTTGGACTTGGTCTTCTTCATCGAACGGGCCAGCTTATACTCCTTGACGTGATCGTTACCTATGAAGTTGATGTCCTTGATTCTGACCTTCGGGCCCCTGTCTACGGCAAAATTCACCCTGATGGCATTGCTGACCATACTATCCTTCTGGACTTCGGTCTTGACTTCACACAGCTGATAACCCTTTTCGGCATAGAATTTCTTGATGATGTCGGTCGCGTTCTTCTCCACATATTCGGAGAATTCCCCTCCCCTTCGCAGGTTCAGCTGCTCCTGCAGGTCCTTCTTATCGGCATTCTTCACGCCGGAGAAGGTCCATCTGGACACTCTCGGCCTTTCCTTGATGGATATCTTGAAATATGCCGAATCTCCATCGGCACTGAGATGGTCTATGCTGAGCGCAACGTCGCTGAAGAACCTCTGCATCCACAGGCGCTTCACGATGCCGGAGATGTCTTCTCCCGGAACCGTGATTTCCATACCTGGAGCCATACCCGTAAGCTGGATTATCTGCTGCTGGCTGAAATAGCTGTTTCCCTCCACTGAGACACCGCCGATCAGATATGTCCGCGGGTGGTTATAATCAATTTCCACGCCTTCTCCGGTCTCCTGCGCTGACGCAAGGACAGGCATAAGGGCCAGAACCAGGGACGTGATTATTCTGATTATTCTCATCTTCAAATGACAAATGTGCAAATATACTGAATTATTTGACTTTTCCGAAACGTCTGTCCCGCATAGCATATTCCTCCAGCGCAGCACGGAACTGTTCCTTTCTAAAATCAGGCCAAAGTGTATCGGTGAACACGAATTCCGTATAGGCGAGCTGCCAGAGCATATAATTGCTGATTCTTTCCTCCCCTGAAGTACGGATCATCAGGTCCGGGTCGGGGATTCCGGCGGTGACAAGATACTTCTCTATGTCGTCGTCCCCGGCCTCGGCCATCTTCCGGGCCGCCTGGCGTATATCCCATTTGCCGCTGTAACTCAGGAAGATTATCATCGTAAGGACGTCATTTGAAGCCGTCCTGTCCTGCATCTCATCTATCGTGGCATTGAGACTGTCGGAAAGCCTTTCCCTGTTTCCGAGGACAAGAAACCGGATCCCGTTGTCCATAAAGGTGGGGAGTTCACGCTTCATCGACTTCATCATCAGTTCCATCAACGCGAGCACCTCCCCTTCCGGACGATTCCAGTTCTCTTCTGAAAAAGCAAAGAAAGAGGCATACCTGATGCCCCATTCCACGCTGGCCTCCAATACGGCCCTGACGCTCTCCACACCCTCGTAATGTCCGAAAACCCTTTCTTTACCACGCCTTGTGGCCCATCGTCCGTTGCCATCCATTATGAACGACACGTGTACCGGAATCTTTGAAGGAATCTGTCTATTCATCATCTCTCTGTATTTCTCACATCCTCACCCCAGAACAGCCTGGTCCGCAATGCGTCTATGAAATTGGATCTGTTGAGACGGACCTTGCGCAGGCAAACCGGCGCAGCACCGACGGTAATCTCACTTTCTGACGGAAGCGGATAAGTATGGTTGTCTATCGACAATGAAGCCCGGCTGTCCCTCGCCTTCAGGGATATGGTCACAATCGAATCCTGCGGTACCACAAGCGGCCTGAGATTCAGATTGTGCGGGGATATCGGGGCGATGATCATAACTCTGGCGTCAGGAGTGCAGATCGGCCCTCCGACGCTCAGGGAATAAGCCGTCGACCCGGAGCTTGTGGACACGAGCAAACCGTCGGCCCAGAAGGTCGGGAGCGGTTCCCCGTTCAATTTGACATCCACCCCGAGCATTGCCGCACTGACCCTCGCCACGCTGACCTCGTTGAGAGCAAACGGATAGTCTCCGTCAAGCCCGCCGACCTGCAGGAGTTCCCGTTCTTCTATCTCATATTCACCTTTCAGGATTGCATCGGCGACACTTTCCGGCCCGTTCTCGGAAAGAAAGCCAAGCCGGCCCATATTGACACCGAGCACCGGTATACCCTGGGAAGCGATTATATGGGATGCTGACAGGAAAGTCCCGTCTCCCCCGAAACTCAACAGGATGTCGGTCTGCGGCCTTACATCGGCGCTGCACGATACGGAATAGATCTCGCAGCCGGAATGTTCCAGAATTCCCAGAAGGGACAACACCCTGGCATCGGACCTCAATTCGCTCTTTCGAATATAATAGGCGATTTTCATATCAGATTCCAAATTTAGTAAATTTGCGTAAAAGTGCTTAATATTTCATACTTTTGTACCGATGACAAGATTATCAGTCAATATCAACAAAATCGCGACCATCCGCAATGCAAGAGGAGGCAATATGCCTGACGTCCTGCAGGCCGCGAAGGACTGCGAAAGGTTCGGAGCAGAGGGCATCACGGTCCATCCACGCCCCGACGAGCGGCATATAAGGTATTCGGACGTACGTGAAATACGTCCGGTCATAACGACGGAATTCAACATAGAGGGGAATCCGACGGGAAGTTTCATCGCCCTTGTAGGCGAAGTGCGTCCGGACCAGGTGACGCTGGTTCCCGATGCCAGGGATGCCATCACTTCCAATGCGGGATGGGACACCCTGAGGAACCGTATCTTCCTGACGGAAGTCTGCTCTTCATTCAAGGAGAAGGGCATAAGGACCTCTATCTTCGTCAATCCGGACCCGAAGATGGTCGAAGGCGCAAAACTATGCGGAGCCGACCGGGTGGAACTTTATACGGCGGCCTACGCCGAGGATTTCCCGAAAGGGCCGGAAGAGGCGGTAAGACCTTATCTCATCGCAGCCGAGGCGACCAGAGAATGTGGTCTGGGGCTCAATGCAGGACACGATCTCAATCTGCAGAACCTGTCCTTCTTCATAAAGACGATTCCGTGGACTGATGAAGTTTCCATAGGACACGCACTGATATGTGACGCCCTGTATCTGGGGCTCGAAAAGACTATATGGTCCTATCTTGAGCAGATTCAGAATTTTTAACTATTTTTGCAGACTGTCATCTGATAATAATATTTTAAGTATCATACAATGAAAAAGACACCGCTAATTCTCAGCATCATCGCCCTCGCGGGCGTCATCGCGCTTGCAATCGCAACAATAGTGGCCCATCCGGGCAAGAGCAAGGCCGTAGCAGGCACGGAAGCTTCCCCTGAAGCAGGCACCATCGTTTATTTCAATCTCGACAGAGTTCTCGCCGAATACGATATGGCAAACGATCTCCGTTCCGTAGTGGAGACCAAGGTTGAAAGCATCAACCAGGAAGTGACCCGCAGGGGCAACAAGCTTGACTCCGACGCAAAGGCATTCCAGGACAAGATGGACAAGGGGCTCCTTACACGCAGCGTTGCAGAGGCCCAGTACCAGAAACTGCAGGAGCAGCAGGCTGATTTCCAGAACTATGCAGCCCAGAAGCAGCAGGAGATTGCAGAAGAGGAATCAGTGATGATGAACCAGCTGGCAGATGCCATCAAGACTTTCGTGGACGCATACAATGCAGAGAAGCAGTACGCAATGATTCTCACCACCCAGGGCGACATCCTTCCGGCTCCAATCGTGACTGCCGACGAAGCTCTCGACATCACAGATGACATCCTCGATGGTCTGAACGCAGAATACGTTAAAAGTAAAAAATAACAGGCGTTGAAGCGCCGCATTTTCATAATCCTTATACTACTGGGTCTCGCCTGCATTGATGCGACGGCCCAGTGGTATCTTTTTCCGAGCAGGAGAAAATCCCGCCCGGATACGGTTTCCGTATCTTCAGCCAGGATGGAAGCCGACACCGTTCTCAGTGTTGTTGCAGACAGCCTCGAACAGGAGTTTGTCCCTGACATCCCGGAAACCGTCAAGGTTTGCCTCGCAATGCCTTTCAGCCTGGAGGCGAGGTCTCAGGGCTCGAATCTTCTTGATTTCTACAGCGGAGCCCTTCTGGCCGCAAGGGATCTTGGCAATTCCGGCATAAAGATCGAACTGGACGTCTTTGATTGCTTCAATGAGGATTTCAGCAGATTCGCAGGGAAGCTGCAGGAAGGCGATGTCATCATAGGGCCCGTTTCTCCCGCAGATATCCTCTCCGAACTGGACGTCTGCCCGGAAGACAAGTGGGTAATCTCCCCTCTTGACCAGAGAGCCGCATTACTTGCCTCCACGCACAATGTCATCCACGCGGCATCTTCATCCGAGGCTCAAGCTGAAGAACTGGTGAAATGGATTGCGGAAGACCAGGAATCCGAATACGGTAAGGTGACGCTCCTCAAGGAAAAAGGCATCGAAGGAGGAGAGATGTTCCGGTATCTGACAGAAAAGCTCGGAGAATATGGTATCGCCTGCGACACTGTCAGCTACGGACTTCTGGAAGGTCTGACTGCCGCTGACAGGTTCTTCAATGTTACAGACACCTTGACGCACAGACGCTATGTGATTGCGTCCGACAATGAAGCATTCGTAGGTGATGTCATTAGAAACCTGGCGATGATGAAATACAAGGGAGCAAAACTGACGGCATACGGGACTTCCAGGATCAAGTCGTTCGAGTCACTGGAGCAGGAGGACCTGTACAGCATATCCCTCAAGCTCACCGCCTCATACGACATCGATTACGGGAATCAGGCCGTCAAGGATTTCATCCTGACTTACAGGGCGCTCTTCCAAGCCGAGCCTAACGCATACTCTTTCAGCGGATATGACATAATGCATTATTTCGTGAACATTTGCGCGAAATATGGCCGCGCCTGGTCCGCGAAGCTGCAGGAATTCGAAGAATACGGGCTGCAGGAGAATTTCCGTTTCACCGAGCTGGAGCCCGCTAATGTCAACAAGGCCGTCAGAAGAATATCATATAACCCCGACCATTCAATCACTGTCCAATAATGGAAAAAACAAAATGTCTAATAATCGGCGGAGGACCTGCCGGTTATACTGCAGCGATATATGCTTCAAGGGCAGCTCTCAGCCCGGTACTATATGAAGGGAACGAGCCTGGAGGACAGCTGACCACGACTACGATCGTCGAGAATTTCCCGGGTTTTCCGAAAGGCGTTGACGCGAACAGCCTTATGGCGGATATGCGCGAGCAGGCCGTCAGACTCGGAGCCGATATCAGAAGGGGTGTCATATCCGAAGTCGACTTTTCAGAAAGGCCGTTTCTCGTCAAGACTGAAAACGGGGATGAAGTCAGCGCGGATACGGTGATCATAGCGACAGGCGCGACAGCCAGGTATCTCGGACTGCCTTCGGAAAAGAAGTTCCGCGGTCTCGGCGTATCCGCTTGCGCAACCTGTGACGGGTTCTTCTACAGGCGCAAGGACGTTGCCGTGGTGGGAGGCGGAGATACAGCCTGCGAAGAAGCGAGCTATCTGGCCGGTATGTGCCGCAAAGTCTATATGATAGTCAGACGTGACGTCCTGAGGGCCTCGGCTGCAATGCAGGAACGAGTCAAGAACGCACCGAATATAGAAATACTCTGGAACTGCAATACGCAGGAGATCCTCGGAAATGACGCCGGGGTCACCGGTGCCCGGCTCGTCCGGAACAATGGCGAGGTTTTTGATATAAATGTGGACGGGTTCTTCCTTGCGATAGGACATCATCCCGTTTCCGAGCTGTTTTCAAAGTGGATACAGACCGACGAAAACGGCTATATCGTCACTGAAGGCAAGACGTCCAGAACCAATGTTCCCGGAGTTTTCGCGGCCGGAGACGTTCAGGACCCGCAATATCGTCAGGCAATCAACGCGGCGGCATCGGGGTGCAGGGCCGCAATGGATGCAGAAAAATTTTTATCGGAATGAAAAGATCAACACTGATTGGCATAGCGCTCACAATAATATCTGCAGTCGCCTGCAAGACCCAGTACGATCTGGTTTTGGAGGGTTATGACGCAGAGGCCAAATACGAACTTGCATTCGAGCTTTTCAACAACGGCAAGTTCAACAAGGCCGCCAATATGTTCGAATCCCTCTCAATGCTGACAAGCGGTACGGAAAGGGATGACACCGTCCAGTTCTACTGGGGATTGAGCAATTACAGGGATACGGATTACTACACGGCGCAGACGAATTTTGACAAGTTCATAAGCAACTATCCGCGCAGCCCGTTCACCGAATATGCCTCATTCCTGCGTCTCGACTGTCTTTTCAGAAGCACACTCAGATACGAGTTGGACCAGACTCCTACATACACCTGTATGGCCGCCATCAACCAGTTCCTCCTGGACTATCCTGACACCGACAAGCGTGAAATATGCTACTCGATGTTGTCCAACCTCGAGGAAAGACTTGACAAAAAAGCCCTTGAGAATGCCAAGCTCTATTACAAGATGGAAGACTACAAGGCTGCCAAGGTTGCCTTCAGAAACATCCTGAAGGAGGATGCGGACAACATCTACCGGGAAGACATCCTGTATTACACGGCTATGTCCTCCTACAAATACGCTGCTATGAGCGTCCCCGAGAAACAGAGAGAAAGATACCTGCTGTTCGTTGATGATTATCTCAATTTCATCGGAGAATATGAGGAATCAAAATACCGTAAGGAGCTTGACGCGCTTTACAATAAAGTAAGAGAAAAATAATGAAACTTACGGTGAGACCACTCCCGTAAATAGAGTATGGAAAAGAAGATACCTACAAACACTATCACGAGGGACATCAAGTACCTCGCACGGCCTACAGGAAACATCTATGAAACTGTAGTCATTCTCTCCAAGAGAGCAAACCAGATAGCCCTTGCAGAAAAGAAGGAGCTTGCCAAGAAGCTGGAAGATTTCCGCAACGAACGCGATACGATGGAAGAGGTGTTCGAGAACAAGGAGCAGATCGAAATCTCAAAATACTACGAAAGGCAGCCTAAGCCGGATCTCGTGGCCATCAGCGAATTCGAGAACGAAGAACTCTTTTACAGGAAGGCACAGACTGACGAGGGCAAGGCGGAGAACTGACGACCCGCACGATGCTCAGCAGCCTCCATATTAGGAATTACGTACTGATAGACTCTCTGGATATCTCTTTTCCGGAGGGTTTAGTCATTATTACAGGTCAGACCGGTGCCGGCAAATCCATACTTCTGGGAGCGCTGTCGCTCTTGACTGGAGCAAAGACGGATGCATCCGTGATATCCCAGGGAGCGGAGAATTGCGTAGTGGAAGCGGAATTCGACGTACCGGACAATGACAGTGCGATACGGGAGATACTGTCCGAAAATGACGTCGAGTGGGACGAAGGGCATCTCATAGTGCGCCGTGTCGTGAGCAGCTCCGGAAGAACCCGATGTTTCATCAACGACTCACCCGTACAGACGGGAGTCCTCGGAGGGATTGCCTCCCATCTGATCGATATCCATTCCCAACACAAGAGCCTGCTGCTGACAGACCGGAAGTTCCAGTTGTCAATGCTTGACAGTTTTGCCGGCAACGGCGAGAAACTCAAGAGCTGCAAGGAAAGCTGGATGAGGCTTCAACACTGCAGGGCGGAACTGGACAAACTTCTGGAACAGACCGAAAGGATGTCTGCGGATCGGGAATACAACGAAGCCCAATTTCATCAGCTTGATGCAGCAAAGCTTCAGGAAGGGGAACTGGAAGAACTGGAGGAGGAGCAGAAGCGTCTTTCCAATGCAGAAAGCATCAAGGAAGGGCTGGGTGCAGCCTGCGATGCGATGGACAGTTTTTCATCCCTGAAGGACGTGCGCAGGTCACTGGAACATATCAGCAGATTCATCCCGTCTCTGGATGACCTGTGTCAGAGGATTGAATCCGCCAGGATAGAGCTTGACGACATCCGGTCCGAGCTCGAGGATTTGGACTCCAAAGTGGATATGTCTCCGGAGAGACTGCAGACGGTGGAAGACAGGATGTCACTGTTGTACAGTCTTATGAAAAAGCATTCCTGCAGCACCGTTGCCGAACTCATCGCAGTCAGGGAACGTTACGGTAATGCCCTGTTTGATTCAGACACGTTATCCGGACGGATCGGGGAGTTGTCGGAGGCTGTCAACAAGGAATCTGAAATTCACCGGAAACTTTGCCTTGACCTTCACGAAAGCAGAGCCGCCGCCGCTCCGAAATTCGCCGGGTCTATCCTTGAGTCCCTTCATTATCTCGAACTTGACAATGCAAAGTTCGTGGTTGACGTGGAACCGTCAAAACCGGACGGAACGGGTTCCGACAATATTGTCTTCAAATTTTCAGCAAACAGCACGGATCCGGTTGAAGTCGAGAAATGCGCGTCTGGCGGTGAGATTTCCAGGATAATGCTTTGCCTCAAGGCTATGATGGCAGGGTTCTCCGATATGCCGACCTTGATTTTCGATGAAATAGATACTGGAGTAAGCGGGAGCGTTGCGGACAGGATGGGTTCGATGATATGCGATATGGGGCACAAGATGCAGGTATTTTCCATAACACATCTTCCGCAAGTGGCTGCCAAGGGTGACGCCCATTATGTTGTCACCAAAAAAGTTGAAGACGGAAAGACTGTTTCGGGCATCCACTGTGTCTGTGGAGATGAGCGCATCCTAGAGATAGCCCGGCTTCTGAGCGGTTCCACAATTACTCCGGAAGCCATCGCTAACGCAAAATCACTTATCGGCCACAATGCGTAAAGGGCAGGTTCCTGACATAGAAAGATTCAAGCAGATACTCAAGGACCGCGGTCTCAAGGCCACTGCCCAGAGGATTGCCGTGCACAAGGCGATGATGGAGCTCGGACACGCAAGCGCAGATACGGTGTGCGAGCATATCTCAAAGGAAGGAGGCACCAGTATTTCTGCCGCGTCCGTTTACAATGTGCTTTCCCAGCTGAATGATCTCGGAATCTACAAAAAGAGGTTCAGTTCCAACAATAAGATGTACTTCGATGTCAACACCGGCAGGCATCTTCATCTATATGACACGAAAAGGAACGAATATAAGGACGTCCAGGACGACGAACTGATGGAACTGATAGAATCCCATTTCAAGGGAAGGCGGTTCAGGGGATACAAGATAGACGACCTGGACTTACAGATAATCTGCCACTCCACCAGACGTCCCAAGAAGGATTGACATCATAGCTCCTTGCGCCACCGGGCGAGAGGTATGCCCAGTTGACCGCGATATTTCGCAATCGTACGCCTGGCAACTTTATATCCTTTCTTCTCCATCTCCACGACAAGCTGCTCATCAGTAAGAGGTTTCTTCTTGTTCTCCGCATCCACACAATCCTGAAGGGCCTTCTTGAGCTCCCTGGTAGACACCTCCTCACCTTCGCTGTTTTCCATTCCTTCGGAGAAGAAATATTTGAGCGGGAATATTCCGAAATGTGTTTCGATGTATTTGCTGTTAACGACACGCGATATCGTCGAAATATCAAAGCCGGTTACGGCGGCGATATCCTTGAGTACCATCGGTTTCAGGTGCGAGTCATCCCCGTCCAGGAAATAGTCGTGCTGATAATCGAGGATGGCCTGCATCGTCTTTTGGAGCGTATTGTGCCGCTGTTTCAATGCCTCGACGAACCACTTTGCCGAATCGAGCTTCTGCTTGACGAACGAGGCGGCTTCCTTTCTGGCGCGCTCGGATGAGCCCTTCGCCTCCATAAGCAGATCCGCATATTTCTTGTTGACCCTCAACTCCGGGATGGAGAACCTTGGCATTGAGAACGTCAGTTCGCCGTCATTCTCTTCAAGGATGAAATCCGGCACAATCTGCTGAGCCTGATCATTGTAGCTGTCATCAATCATTCCGCCGGGGGCCGGATTCAACTTCACTATACGCGCCATTGCGGATTTCAGCTCATCCTCCGTTATTCCCAGATGGGAAATAATCTTATGGAAATGCTTGTTGGAGAATTCGGAGAATTCCTCCTTCAATATCCTCTTCGCCGTTATTACGTCGGGAGTCTGCTTGCAGTTGTCCAACTGCAGCAGCAGGCATTCACGCAAATCTCTGGCACCTACTCCGGCAGGTTCGAACTCCTGGATTACCTTCAAAATCTTCAGCACCTCGTCGGAATCAGTCTCGATATTCGCCCTGAAGGCCAGGTCATCCACCAAAGAATCTATATCCCTGCGCAGATAACCGTCCTCATCAAGGCTCCCTATGATGAAAGAACCGATCTGGAACTGTCTGTCATCAAGATTCCTGTATCCGAGCTGTTCCGAAAGACTCTGCGTGAAACTCTCCCTTACAGAGAAAGTGCTGTACTCCGGACGCGGATCCTTTCCCCAGTTGTTTACCTTCAACTTATAAGAAGGAATATAATCATCCTCCTTAATCTCGTCTATGGATATGTCCTTCTGAGAATCGTCATCCCGGGATGCGTCCGGGTCAGGAGTATCATCCAGGACAGGGTTGTCCTCAAGCTCGGCACGAACCCTCTGCTCCAGTTCCTGGACAGGAAGCTCGATGAGCTTGATAGTCTGAATCTGGAGGGGAGAAAGTTTCTGGGTCTGCTTGAGCTCTAATCCCTGTTTCATAACTCTTTTATCCGTCTATGGGCCTGAGATATCTGACTGTATCGGTCTGATATGATCCAGCCTCCAATACAGGGTATCTGAATTTCTCACGCACTACAAATGCGGCAGGAAAATCTCTCTGTATCTCCTTCAGCAGCTCCTGCGCCTCGGCTTTCGTCCGGAAATCTCCGACAGTGACCTTGAAGAACGGGTTGGAATAAGTCCTGTATGCCTGTATCCCGGGGTATTTTGCCTTGAATCTCGCCATCTCCGACTCCGACTCCGAACGTGACACCTGCTTGTTGTCGAAATATATGCGTATCCTGTAGCCGGAATACTGCTTTTCCGAATTCTTCCCGATATGGTTCTCCAGCGCCTGTCGCATCGACTCCGTCTGACTGACCGTAACCTGCGGCGGAAGCACGGAATAGATGTCTCTCCCTTCAAGTGACCGGTCAACGGCGGAAACCGGAATGTAAATTACAGAATCGACGTATTCGTACCCTTCAGGAATGACAATGTCCTGAGCCGCCACACCGAATCCCGCTGCCATTATGGCAGACAAAATCATTATTATCCTTTTCATACTATATTCCCACCAGGGAAGCTAACGGTATATCCTTATATTCAATAGTCCTGCCAAAGTTTGTCCCGGAAACGCGGACATAAGCCCTGACATCCATTTTTATCGACTCCGGAGAGCCATCTGTAAGCGCTCCAAGCACATAGAACACATTCAAACCTTCAGTCACATATCCCTGTACCGGCAGCAGATATTCCTTCTCCGAATTCTGCTCCAACACAAAATCCTCCGCCCGCAGGAGGAACATCGGACTGTCCGCAACCTTTATTTCACCAAAGATACTGTCAACCTGTATCGACTTGCCAGGATTCATTACTGTCACGCTGACAGTCAGGTCAGCTGACTTGAGTCCGTGAGGGGACAGCGTACGCACAGACACCGATTTGATTTCGAAACCTTTCCACTGCGTACACGACTGCAATGACAATGACAGGGCCACTGACAGAAGCAGTATCGGGATATATGACTTACGTCTTTCCATATTGGACAAAGATAAGAAAAAACTGTCTATCTTTGCGGCCGGTATGCGCAAGCTTTATATTGAAACATACGGTTGTCAGATGAACGTGAATGACACCGAAGTGATTTTTTCCATTCTGGCGGGCCACGGATATTCAAGGACAGAGTCCATTGAAGAGGCGGATGTGATTATGGCAAATACCTGCTCCATAAGGGATAATGCAGAACAGCGTATCTGGGGCCGTATCGACCAGTTCAATATCCAGAAGGGGAAACGGCCCGTGCTTGTCGGAATCTTGGGTTGTATGGCTGAGAGGCTCAAGGAAAAGCTCCTGGAATCCGGGAAGGTCGACATCGTTGCCGGTCCGGATGCCTACAGAAGCCTCCCGTCGCTTCTGGAAGCTGCATCTGAAGGACACCCTCAGATAAATGTCGAACTGTCAAGAGAAGAGACCTACGGGGATATCTCCCCTGTCCGCATTGACACCAACGGAGTCAGCGCATTCATATCCATAATGAGAGGATGCAACAACGTCTGTTCATATTGCGTGGTCCCGTACACCCGCGGAGCGGAAAGGAGCAGGGATGCGGACACCATCGTGCGGGAAGCGTGCGACTGCTTCAGCAAGGGCTACAAGGAGGTCACTCTTCTTGGACAGAACGTGGACTCATACAATTACGAAGGAACGACTTTCGCACAACTTCTTGAGCGCGTGGCAAAGATAGACCCGAAGTTGAGAGTCCGATTCTCCACGTCGAATCCGCAGGATATTTCAGATGACGTCATCAACACGATGGCAAAATACGACAACATCTGCAAGCATATCCACCTCCCCGTACAATCCGGATCCAACCGCATACTGGAAAAGATGCGTCGCAGATACACTCGTGAATGGTATCTGGACAGGGTGGCGAAGATCCGCGAAGTCCTCCCGGGTTGCGGCCTGACCACGGATGTCATAGCCGGGTTCTGCTCCGAGACCGAAGAGGACCACAAACAGACCTTGAGCCTGTTCGAAGAAGTGGTGTTCGACACGGCTTTTATGTTCTATTATTCGGAGAGGCCCGGAACGCTCGCTGCAAGGAAATATCCGGACGACGTTGACCTGGGGACGAAGACCAGAAGGCTGAATGAAATAATAGAACTGCAGGGCAGGATGAGCCTCAAAAGCTACAGACAGGACATAGGCAAGACCTTTGAAGTCCTTGTCGAAGGACCTTCGAAGAGGACAGCGTCCGACCTGTGCGGACGTGCGTCCAACAACAAGATGTGCGTATGGCCGGACAGCGTGCACAAAGCCGGGGACTATGTCACCGTAGAAGTCGTCGACTGCACGTCGGCCACTTTGATCTGCCGGGAGAAGAAGCTATAAACAGCAATTCCTTTCGAAAACGTATAAAGCCGTCACCGGAGTTTTTCCGTGACGGCTTTTTTTGACATATCCTCCATAACTTGCAGCTATGAGAATGAAGGAATTGAGCCTGGATGAGAGGCCGAGGGAGAGACTTCTGTCCAAGGGACCCGGGAGCCTGAGCGACGGGGAACTCCTGGCTGTACTTTTGAGAAGCGGCACACGCGGCGCCAGTGCGCTGGATGTCGCCCGCAGCCTTTTGCAGGCATCGGAAGGGAAACTCGGGAACCTGTTCGACCTTCCTATGGAAAGTGTATGCCGCATCCCCGGTATGGGACGATGTAAGGCAGCTGTCGTTGCCGCCGCGCTGGAGCTGGGCAGAAGGTTCCTCTCGGAGCAGTCATATTCCCTCCGAAGGCCGGTGGTATGCGCCAGAGCGGTATATGACCTTATGATCCCATCGCTGAAGGCGCTAAGGCACGAGGAGTGCTGGCTGCTGTGCCTTTCCGGTTCGAATCACCTCATAGGTAAATGCCGGATTTCGGCAGGAGGACAGGATTCCACGGTAATGGACATACGGCTCGTGACCAGGATAGCCTTGGAAAAAAGCGCATCCGGAGTCATCCTTGTGCACAACCACCCGGGAGGCAGTCCCCGTCCGAGCCCGGAGGATGTCAAACAGACGGAATCACTGCACAAGGCCCTGAAGACTATGAAGATAGACCTTCTCGACCACGTTATAATATGTGACGACAGCTTCTACAGCTTCGATGAAGGAAGGGTGAGAGACCGGTAAGGACTATCTGCCTATGAGAGCGACTATTTCGTTCTTTGCCACGTCCTTGCCCTGTGCCGCCGTAGCAGCGATTATCCTTCCGTCAACGGCAGGGATGATCTCCACCATCCCATAGGATGTCTGAACATACCCCACCGCCTCTCCGGCTTTGACCGCAGTACCGGCAGCCGGAGCCTTGGAATCATCGATTACATCGACCTGCCACAGCATTTTGCCCTTGGCAGGGGCCTGCAGCGGCAGAGCATCAGGATGATTTGAAGTCAGGGATGCGATATCGAACTCAGGCATCTCCACGACAGGGCGCTTTATGACAACCGGAGCTCCGGCCTTCTGTCTGAAGTCTTCAAGCTCGGCATTGAAGCGCTCCTTAGCAATACCGCTGCGATAATCACGGTACTGGCGTTCGTGCATAGCCAGTTCGAAGAGTTCCTCATCATCCTGTCCGCAATCCCAGCCCTCGTCCTTCATCATCTGGCGGAACTTAGGCAACTCGTTCGGATACTCATCCTGCGGGTTTCCTGTGTAGAACTCGAATCCTTTCTCCCTGGCAAGGTCGACAATCTCAGGGGCAAGCTTTCCGGGAAGTGTTCCCATCCTGCCCAGAATCATTCCCCAGGTGTCCTTGTCTATCGTTGAGAAACGAGGCTTGCCCTGACTGAGAGCAAGCAGGTTCATAAGTGCCGTATTCTTGACATACTGGCTGAACGGCGTGACAAGAGGAGGATATCCCAAAGGTGGCCAGACATATTCAACCTCGTTGAAAAGCTGCACCATAAGGCTGTCAAGGCTGCTGACCGGCTTGCCGTTTGCCCTTTCGGACGCATTGATGGCTGCCTGGAAGCCCTTGAGGTCCGCCATCATCGAACCCATCATTCCTCCAGGAAGGCCGCAACCCACCAGAAGGGATGTCATCTTTGAATTGGAAGGATTGATCCAATACCCGAGGAAATCGTCAATGAACTCCTGCGTAAGCGCACGCACCTGCATATAAGCATCCATATTGATATCTTTCACGAGGAATCCGTCGGCTTTCAGCATCTGCTGTATGGTGATGACATCGGGATGCACCTTACCCCAACTCAGAGGCTCCACGGCAACGTCGATGTAATCAGCACCGGCACGGGCCACTTCCAGCATCGAAGCCGGAGCAAAACCAGGACCGCTGTGACCGTGATACTGCACCTTCAGCTCAGGATATTTCTTCTTGATCTCCGAAACCAGTTTCGCAAGGAAGGTAGGTCGTCCCACTCCTGCCATATCCTTCAGGCATATCTCATCCGCGCCATATTCCGCCAACTTGGCAACAACTCCCATATAATATTCCACAGTGTGGACAGGAGAATTGGTAATGGAGAGCGAAGCCTGCGAAATCATCCCGGCCTTCTTGGCATACTCCACGCTCAGGCGAAGGTTGCGATGGTCATTGAGTCCGCAGAAACTTCTTGCGATGTCCGTCCCCTGGGCCTTCTTGACCTTGAACATAAGCTCCCTGACATCCGCAGGTACAGGGTTCATACGCAGGGCGTTCAATCCTCTCTCAAGCATATGTGTCTGGATACCGGCCTTATGGAAAGGCGCCGTCCACTCCCGGACTGCACGGTTCGGGTTCTCTCCGAACAGCAGGTTGACCTGCTCGAACGCGCCTCCGTTGGTCTCAACCCTGTCGAAACATCCCATATCGATTATTGCCGGAGCCACTCTTACAAGCTGGTCCACTCTCGGAACGTACTTGCCGGAAGACTGCCACATATCCCTGTAAACCAGAGAGAACTTGATTTCTTTTGCCATAACTTACGATTGTAGTGAAACAAAGATAACATAATTTTTCAGCCCGCGGCTTGCAAGCTCTAAAATTATTTGTACATTTGCACTCCCAACACGGTGAGATTAGTTCAGTTGGTAGAGCACCAGATTGTGGTTCTGGGTGTCGTGGGTTCGAGCCCCACATCTCACCCCCAAAGAGGATGGCCGATAAGTCATCCTCTTATTTTTTTCAGAAAGCCCGATAGATCAGTTGGTCTTATGGTAACTGAGCACGGCCCAGGTGGTTGTCAAGCCTCCTATTCCCAGCAGACATACCAGATCGAACCAGGTATCGGCCAGCGTACTTCCCTTGAGACAGATGCCACGCATGGCATCGGCATAATAAGTAAGCGGATTGGCATAGGTTACCGCCTTCGCCCACGCAGGCATCGATTCTATCGGAGTGAATATTCCGCTCATAAGCATGAACACCATACTGAAAAACCAGATTATGAACATGGCCTGCTGCGCGTTCTCGCTATAATTGGATACCAGGAGCCCGAAAGAGGACATTACCAATATATGGGCAAAGGTGAAGACTGTTATGCTGAATATGCTGCCCGCACATCCGTAGCCGAAGACAATCTTGGCGAGAAGCAGGCAGGAGAAGACCATAAAATAGGCCACGGCTATGTATGGCACCATCTTGCACACTATGAAGGCCGTCTTGCTGACCGGCGTTACATTGATCTGTTCGATGGTTCCCTTCTCCTTTTCGGATACGATGTTGAGTGCCGGCAGGAAGCCGCACATCATTGTGATGGCAATCACTATCAGAGCCGGTATCATGAACAGTTTGTAGTCCATGAACTGATTGTACAAGTAGCTCTCCCTTATCTCCACCTGGGAAGACGGTACAGAATCCATCCCCTTCGCCGACATAACGAAACCGGTGATACAGGCATTGAGATACTGGGAACCGATATTGCCACGGGTACCGTTGACAGTGTTGACCTTGATTCCGACAGGCATCGCATCCTGCATCGGTCCGGAACCCTCCAGGTACTTTTCGAAACCGGTGTCTATGGTCAGTATGGCGTCTATCCTCCCGTCGTCCATCATTCTACGAGCCTCTTCGGGCGAAGCCGAGACGGACTCCAGCTCGAAATATCCGGATGACGCGCACTTCTCCATAAGAAGTCGGGACTGGTCGGAACAATCATTGTCGACCATCGCAAGCTTTATGTTCCGCACCTCCATATTGGCCGCGTACGGGAAAACAAGAATGATGAGAAACGGGAACATCATCACCATCCGCGGCATTCCCGGATCCCTGAGGAATTGTCTGAATTCCTTTTTCAAAAGATACTTCCACATAGCCGTCAGAGTCTTGTCTTGAATTTTCTTATACTAACCCAGAGGAGCAGTACCATCATACCGCCGAGCACACAGAATTCCTTGATAATTGCCTGAAAGCCCGCACCCTGGATCATTATCTTCTTGACCATAATGATGAACCATTTGGCCGGGATGATGTCCGAGAATATCTGAAGGGCCACCGGCATACTTTCACAAGGGAATATGATGCCGGAGAGCATCATCGTAGGCATCGTAAGACCCATCCCGCAGAGCAGCATCGCAGTCTGCTGGGTCGAAGATATGACGGATACCAGCAGGCCGAGTCCGAGCGACGAACCTACGAACACTACGGACACGAGGGAGAGCAGGGCAATGCTTCCGTTTATCGGCACGCCCATCACATACACGGCCAGCAGAAGGACGCTGACGAAGTTGACGATGGACAGCACCAGGTACGGTATCAGTTTGCTGAGGATTATCCAGAAAGGCTTTACCGGAGAGACCAGCACAAGTTCCATAGTGCCGAGTTCCTTTTCCTTGACTATCGATACGGAAGTCATCATAGTGCAAATGAGCATCAAGACGAGTCCCATGACCCCGGGCACGAAATTGTACGATGAATTCATCGCAGGGTTGTACATCAGCTGCACGTTGGGGCGCATCGATACGCTTCCCGTGGCCGCTGTCATGGAGGCGTTGATTTCCGTCTGCTCCGACTGAATGACGCCCTTCACGTAATTGGTCACTATCTGGGCCGTGTTCGGGTCGGCACCGTCGCTTATTATGGACACGACTCCCCTGCCGTCTGAGAGAAGTCTGTCCTCGAAGTTGTTCTCGAAGCATACCGCCGCCTTCGCCTTGCCCTTACGAAGTCTCGTCTCCACCTCGGATATCGAATGAAGGAATTCTCCTGTCTCGAGGTACTCGTTGTTATCGATGCGCTCCACTATCTTTCTGACCTCCTGATCCGACATATCGCCCACCACATCTATCACGGCGTTGTGGACCTCGGTACTTATGGCGAAGCCGAACAGCACAATCTGGACGACCGGCATCACAAGCACGATAAGTGTCGTCCTCCGGTCGCGGAAGATATGCCTGAACTCCTTGAGTATGAATGCTGATATCTCTTTCATTATTCTCTTTCAGCCCTTCCGGCTATTTTTGTGAAGACTCCGTCCATATCCGAGGCTCCGTACCTTTCTTTAAGGCTAGCAGGCGATCCTATGGCCTCTATCCTTCCGTCAACCATCACGGACACGCGGTCACAGTATTCGGCTTCATCCATATAATGTGTGGTCACAAACACTGTAATGCCTTCCGAAGCCGCCTTGTATATCATCTCCCAGAAGTTCCTGCGGGTCACGGGATCCACGCCTCCGGTCGGCTCGTCCAGAAACACTATCTGCGGGTCGTGCACCATAGCGATGCTGAACGCCAACTTCTGCTTCCAGCCGAGCGGCATGTCACGGACGAACATATTGCGGGCGTTTTCCATTGAAAGGGCCTTGAGCATATCATCTGTCTTTGTAGCTATCTGCTTGTCTGTCAGGCCATAGATTCCACCGAAAAGTTCAATGTTTTCAAATACTTTCAAATCAGGATAAAGGGAGAATTTCTGGCTCATATAGCCTATGTGTCTCTTTATCTTTTCCTGCTCTCCGTTTATGCTGTATCCCGCCACAGTCCCCTCCCCTGAGGTAGGCCGACTGAGGCCGCAGAGGATACGCATAGCTGTCGTCTTTCCGGCACCGTTAGCCCCGAGGAAGCCGAAAATCTCCCCTTTCGCCACCTCGAAGGAAATATTGTCGACGGCCGTGAAGTCACCGAATTTTTTGACCAGGTTCCTGATTACTACTGATTTGCTGTCGCTGTCCATAAATTATGAGAGTCTGATGAAGCAGTCTTCTATTCCGGGCTCCGCCTCCTCCACGCTGCAGCCGTGAAGGCCGGCATTTTCGAGCGCATCGAGCAGATGCTTTGCGTCAGGACCGTCCTGTGGCACGGCAACGTGACACTCGCAGCCAAAAGAGCTGCAGCGAAGCACTCCATCGATGGGCCTGAGCACATTCAATATCCTGAACATGTTGTCACCTCTGACTGAATACAGCCTGTCCGGATAACGGGATACGATCTCTGTTGGCGTCCCACGGTCGATTATTCTCCCTTCGTGAATCAGGGCTATCCTGTCGCACAGTCCGGCTTCGTCCATATACGGGGTCGATACGAATATAGTAACCCCGGAAGCCTTGATCCTGGCGAGCATTGCCCAGAATTCTTTCCGGCTGACCGCATCCACTCCGGTCGTAGGCTCATCCAGAAACAGCACGTCCGGCTTGTGCACCAATGCGCAACAGAGAGCCAACTTCTGTTTCATTCCTCCGGACAGATTCTTCGCCTTTCTGTCCCTGAACATCTCTATCTGCGAATATATCTCCTTGATGGTATCGTAGTTGGCTTCCACCGTGGTGCCGAACACCGTTGCGTAGAAATCCAGATTCTCTGCTACACTGAGGTCCTGATACAGGGCGAAATGTCCCGGCATATAGCCGATAGTCCTGCGTATTGCCTCATAGCCGCTGACCACATCGTTTCCGTTGACTTCCGCGTGTCCCTCATCCGGGAGTGTCAACGTAGTCAATATCCTGAAGAGGGTGGTTTTCCCGGCGCCGTCCGGGCCTATCAGTCCGAAAATCTCGCCCCGGCGGATATCCAGACTGACGTCCTGAAGCGCCTTGGTATCCTTATATGATTTGCAGATACCTTCGACCCTGATTGCCGACCTCTCCTGCATATTCTACCTTTTGATGTAGGCGTACATTCCCAGGCGGAGGTTTCCGTCATTGGGGACCATAACCTTGACGGCATATACCATATCGGCACGTTCGTCGCGCGTCTGGATGTTTTTCGGAGTAAACTCAGCCTGATCCGATATCCAGCTGATGCGTCCTTCGTATTTCTTAGGAGACTGACTGCCGTCATCCGGAATCACGGTTACAGTATCTCCGAGCCTGAGTCCCGAGAGCTGGACAGTAGTGAAATAGGCACGCACGTATGTGTTCTCCATATCCGCTATCTTGAAAAGAGGTTTCCCCGAGGTCACATTCTCGCCGGTCTCCGCATATTTCGCCAGCACCGTACCCGACACTGGGGCGGAGATATGGCACTTTGAAAGCTGATCCTCTTTCTGGGCAAGCTGAATCTCATACATCCTTATGTCGGACTGCACCGTGGAGTTGCCTCTTGACCAGCTCTGATCCTTGGCGGCAATCTGTGCCTTGAGGACAGCGATCTTATCCTTGATATCATCCACCTGTTTCTGCGTAGCCGCATTGCTCTGCAGCAGTTTGGAATAACGGGCCAAATCGTTTTCCAGACTTTCCAGCTGGTTTACGTCAGGTTCCTTCTGTGTCCTGATGTCGACAAGCCGTGATTCGGATCCTTCGATACGCTGTTTCAACTCTTGAATCTGAAGGGATATCTGGACAGTGTCGATACAGCCGACCATCTGGCCTTCACTCAGCCTGTCACCCTCCTCGATATCAAGCTCGAGAATCTTCCCGTTGCTCTCCGCAGATACAGTCACCTGAGTGGCGTCAATCTGGCCACAGGCGTCAAAATCAATCTCCCCGCTGCAGGACTGGACAGCCATGAATGCAGCAGCGGCTGACACAAAGAATAGTATTTTTCTTTTCATATCGGTTTACTTTTTATTCGTTTTCAATTCCAAGTGTATTCTGAAGGTCCAGAACCGCCATTGTGTACTGCACACCGTGGATATTGTAGTTCAGGCGAGCCTTGTACTCTTCATCCAGCAAACTCAGATAATCGTTCATCTTGATTATCCCTTCCTTGTACTGCTGCTCGGCGGTTTCCGTGATTTTTCTTCTGAGACTGATTATGTCATCATCGCGTTCAAGCACGTCCGCAGCCTTTTCCACCTCACTCTGCTTCTGCAGTGCTTCTATTGAAGTGTTCAGCAGGAAGGTCTTTCTGCTGAGTTCAACCTTCATGGCATCGGCATCCGCTTTCCTGCGGTCGTTTCCGAGAGTGTACAACGAGCCGAAATTCCACTGCAACTTGAGGGCGGCCATGAAATATGGATCAAACTCCTTTGACAGCATATTCAGTCCCGGACGTCCGTAACCAGCCTGAAGGTTCAGGTTCAGACGCGGAGAAATGGCCGTCGAAAGCTGTTCTTTCTGCCTTTGGATCTGAAGAGCCTGAGCATCGTACAAAGCTATTTCAGGACGCAATATCTCTGAGTTTGCATCCGGTCTCACGTCAACCGACGGCTCGGCCAGGGCCTCCCCTTCCAGGTCCTTTCCAGTCAGCAGGCTAAGCATTCGGACATAGGCCCTGCGGTCTGTCTCCAGCCCCACTTTCTGCTGCTCGCACGAAAGTATGCTCACTTTTATCTGGTCTCGGTCCGACTCATACGCTACACCTCCCTCCACCATTGCATCAAGCTCACGGAGGTTTCTTCTCAAATTTTCGCAGAGCACGTCATTCAAACCGAGCTGCCTGTCGATCAGCATTATGCTCAAATAGATATTCTGGACACGCGAGCGGATAGAATACATATTCACCTCAAGCTGCCTGTTCTTGACCTCGGCTCCGGCATCTGTAAGATTGCGTTTAGCGTGGCTTGCACCACCGTCCCATATCTGCTGACTGACATCTGCTGTCAGCCCGTACTGATCGTGAGGAATGTCAAACTTGAACCCTGGAATATCGAAAGGCATCTCCACCACCGTGGACTGCCAGCTGGCCTTTCCCGATACGGATAGCTGAGGAACCCACGCCAGGGCTGCATTGCCGAGATCATATTTCCTCGACATCTCTATCAGGTCATACTCCTTTATCTGGGGATAATTGTCATAAGCCATCCGTATGCATTCATCGATATCGGTGGCAAACCCTGCCTGGGACGCAGTCAGGAAAAGAGCTAAAATGAACTTATGTCTCCTTTTTATCATATTGTTTTTATTTTTCATTCGGTTGAAGTCTGCCGGAAATCATCTCCACAGCTTCCCTTTTCCGCCTTTCCATAAAGGCTTCCAGCTGGGCTTCATCCATCCCGGCAAGGTTTGAAATCATCGGGCCGAACACAAACGGAGTCGCACAGACGCTGACGATATCCACAAGCAGTTCGTGAAAGGTAATTTCCTTTATTTTTCCGTCACGCACCGCCTTTTCGATCCTTTCCCGATGAGAGTTCATCGAACTGCCGAGGAAAAGGCTGATCCTGGAAATGTTCTCTTCCAGTATCTGGGGCTTATCCCCGGACATTTCCATTAGAAGCGTCAGATGTCCGCGATGACGGGAGAAAAAGTCGAAGCATACCTCGGTAACCTTGCGTATCAAGCCGATGTCGTACGATTCAGGTACCATAATGGCCTTCAGGTCCGCGATAATCTCATTGACGTACAGGTCAAGCACCTTGAGAAAGATCTGCTCCTTTGTCCTGAAATAATAGTGGAGCATCGCGTGTGTGACTCCGGCTTCGGAAGCGATCAGTGTGGTCGTAGACTCTTTATATCCCTTCTGGGCAAAAAGTTTTTCCGCAGCTTTGAGGATGTCTGCTTCCTTGTTGTCTTTTCTGTTCATAAACAATATTAACAGTTTTGTTTAACAGTGTTGTTAATGAACGCAAAGTTATACGATTCCTTGGAAAATGCAAAATGTTGACAAACTGTGGAAAAATTTGTAATCGGGTGTAATAAAGTGGAAAAATTTTATCTATCTTTGTGACTGCGTATAAGAAAAATGGTCACATTCATCGGAAAATACACCTCAAAGGTTGACGACAAGGGAAGACTTGTTTTCCCTGCGCCGTTCAAAGGTGTCGTTCCCCCTGGCGGTGACCTGAGGTTTGTCATAAAAAAGAGTCTTTACGATGATTGTCTCGAGATGTGGTCCTACGACGAATGGGAACGCGAGACGGAGAAAATCAGAGAGGGGCTCGATTTCTTCAACCCGCAGCACGTCCAGTTCTGGAGAGAATATATGCGTGACTGCGATATAGTTGAACCTGACGCCAAACTCGGGCGTATATCCATATCCCGGTATCTTCTTGACGCAATAAGTGTAACCAAAGACGTGGTTTTCTTTGGCGTCAACTTCAAGATAGAAATCTGGGCTGCGGAGAAATTCGAGGGATCCAAAGTTTCTAAAGAAGATTATGTCGCCATTGCCAAAAGCCTGTCACGCAAGTAGAAGGTCGGCAAATGAGCGAATACCACAATCCCGTCTTACTCAAGGAAAGCATTGACGCCCTGATTCAGAATCCGGGGGGAACCTATGCCGACGCCACGTTCGGAGGCGGCGGGCACAGCCGCGAGATTGTCGGGAGACTCAATCCCGAGGGACGTCTCATAGCTTTCGACCGGGACGAAGATGCATTGGCCAATGCCATCGACGATTCCCGTTTCGCATTGATACACAACAATTTCAGATTTATACACAACTACTCCCTTCTGGAAGCTGCGGAAGGGTTCGACGGCATCCTCGCGGACCTCGGGGTGTCGTCCCATCAGTTTGACACTGCGGACAGGGGATTCTCCTTCCGCTACAGCGCTCCGCTCGATATGCGAATGAACGTGCAGGGCAATACGACAGCAGCAGACATTGTCAATTCTTATACGCAAGAAGAATTGGAAAGGATTTTTAGAATCTATGGAGAAGTGGAAAATTCCAGACGCGTGGCCCAGCTCATCGCTGAAGCCCGGTCCCAATCTTCACTTGACACCACGGACGACCTCGACAATGCCATCTCTGCCGCCCTGCCGTCTTTCGCCGAGCATAAATATCTGGCAAAGATCTACCAGGCACTCAGAATAGAAGTGAACGGAGAGATGCGGTCACTGGAGAAATTTCTGGAAGGAGCCGCGAAATCATTGAAAAAGGGCGGGAGGCTGGTTGTCATCACATACCACTCCCTTGAGGACAGGATGGTAAAGAATTTCATCAGGACCGGCAACACGGAAGGTATCGAGAGCAAGGATATTTTCGGGCGCAGTGACACTCCCCTGCGTGCCGTGAACCGCAAGCCCATCCTCCCCCGGGAGCAGGAGATTGAAACAAACACACGGGCCAGGAGCGCGAAGCTCAGAGTTGCAGAAAAGATATAGAGAATCATGATGTCGGTGTTGAAAAAGGTACTGGTTTTCCTGAAGAACAGCTTGATAGCTATCCTTCAGGGGAAATTCCTGCTCAAGCTCAACGTCGGGAAATATATGGTCCATATCATTTTCTGCTTCTTTATGTTCAGCTTGGCGATATGGATCAGCCTTATGATGGATATCACGCTTCATAAGGTGGAGGAAAACTACGAGACCATCGATGACCTTCAGATGGTCAATGCGCAATACAGATACGAACTGGAAGAGTTGTATCGCCGGGGCGGTGTCGAGAAAAGGCTGTCAGAGATGGGATCCTCTCTCCACGATGCCGAGGAACCGGCCATAACAATAAGATAGAAGAATGAACGGACGACAGGGTGGCATACAAAAGAAACGTGACCGCATAGGAGTAATCCTGTACGTGTTCTACGTGATTCTGCTATTGGTCTCAGTATGGCTGATAGCACGCCTTGTCTATATCCAGTTCTTCTTCGAGCCGAACCCGAAGATTGAACGGGCCCTTACACCGCAGAGCACCAGAAAGGAAATCGAAGCGGCCAGAGGGGACATCATTGACTGCAACGGGCGCACACTCGCGCTGACCGTAAGGAGATACAAAGTATGTATGGACTGCTCCGTACGGAAGAAAGAGTTTGCCAGCATAAAGGACGAGCACCGCAGGGACTCCCTTGAGGCCGACTGGATATCAAAGGCCAGGGAACTTTCCATCTGCCTGGCTTCCCTGTTCCCTGAGCACAACGCAATGTGGTATTACAGTACAATCCGGAAGAACAGGGACAAAGGCAACGGATTCGTGCAGTTCGGGCATCCTGTGGACAAGCAGACTTTCGAGCAGGTTAAGGAATTTCCTCTGTTTAGGGAAGGCACCAACAAGGGAGGATTGATCCTGAGAAAGAGGGACATCAACAAAAACGTCCGGCGTTATCCTTACGGAAGATTGGGGGCCAGAGCCATAGGCTTCATCAGGGATGAAGACAACGGTGTCGGTAACAGATATGTGGGAATAGAGGGAAAATTCGATGACGTACTCTCGGGAAAGGCCGGTGAGGAATGGCTGAGAGTATCCGACCTGGGACGCGTACAGGATTTCGACAGCCTTTCCATAGCCGCAACGGACGGAAATGATGTCAGGACGACCCTCAACATAGAATATCAGGAGATTGCAGACAAGGCTCTCAGGGAGCAGATAAGCGGTGACCCGGAGATAGAGGGCGGATGCGTGATACTTATGGAGGTCCACACCGGGGCCATCAGGGCGATGGTTAACCTGCTGAGGGATGAGAAGGGAGTGCTGGACGAAACATACAATCTTGCCATCGGAAGGATGGGAGAACCGGGTTCGGTATTCAAGATAAGCACCCTTATGTCTGCGCTGGAGGACGGCTACGTCCATTCGCTTGACGAATGCATACCGGGCAACCACGGAGTGATAGACGGTTACAGGTACGCAGCCGACGTGCACATAACGGATTACGAGCGGGCTCACAGAACGAATCAGATTCCTCTGCTGTATTGTGTGGAAGTCTCGGCGAACTACGCTTTCCGTTATCTGGCAATAAAGAATTATGCAAGCCACAAGGAGGATTTCTACAATCATCTCCGCAAGTATCACCTTGCAGATGCGTTCGACTTCGACCTGGAGGGTTTTGCAAGGCCGAACTTCACCGAGCCGGATTCCAAATACTGGAACAAGCACGACCTGGGATCCGTGGCAATGGGATACAGTATCACGGAGACGCCGCTGCATATTATCAATTTCTACAACGCAATCGCCGGAAAAGGGAAGATGATGAAGCCTTATATAGTTGAAGACATCGAGAAGGACGGAAAGGTCATCACAGCGTTCGGACAAAGCCTGTTGGATTCGGCAATATGCTCAAAAGCCACCGCAGACACCATTACCAGAGGTCTCAAAGCCGTAACGTCAGAAGGTACGGCGAAAATACTGAAGGATGCGAAGGTCTCAGTCGCAGGCAAGACCGGGACATCCAGAGTCGTGCTTTCCAACGGGAAGTACGAAATGCCTGACGGCAGAAAGAAGAATCAGGGAACATTCGTGGGATTCTTCCCGGTGGAAGACCCGCAGTATTCGATAATCACGGTTGTATATTCAAAACTTTCCAACAGGAGTTTCTACGGGTCGGGATATCCGGCAAAGACGGTGAAGACCATTATCGACGAACTGTATAGAATAGATCCGTATTGGAGAAAAGAAATCAAAGGCCATAGCAATGAAGCTGGAACAGATAATTAGGAACACAGGAGCCTCCATCATATCGGGGCACGCCGGAGACGAGATCACTTCAATCTGCTGTGATTCTCGAAAGGCCTGCAAAGGATCCGCTTTCATCGCGGTGAAAGGGTATGCCGGAGACGGACACGATTATATCGATGCAGCCTTGTCCAACGGGGCTTCGGCGATAATCGATGCCGACAGGAAGGCCCTTGCCCTGTGCGCCGACAATTTCTACTCCCATCCGTCAGGGAAGCTCAGGCTTGTCGGAATAACGGGCACCAACGGCAAGACGACTACCGTCACCCTCCTTTACAACCTGTTCCGGAGTCTCGGATATGAATGCGGCCTGCTGTCCACAATAGCAAACTTTGTCGGTTCACGCAGGAGCGAGACGGAGAACACCACGGCTGATCCGATTACCATCAATTCCCTACTGAGCGAAATGGTGGAAGCGGGGTGCGAGTTCTGTTTTATGGAAGTCAGCTCCATAGGAGTGGAGCAACAGAGAGTGGCCGGACTTGAATTCAAGGTAGGCATCTTCTCCAATCTGACCCACGACCACCTTGATTATCACAAGACATTTGCAGAATATCTCAGATGCAAGAAAAAATTCTTTGACGATCTGGGGCCTGACGCCGTTGCCATCACCAACATCGATGACAGGAACGGGGACATTATGGTCCAGAATACCGGAGCGAAGGTCATCACATACTCCTGCCGAACCCTGGCTGACCACAATTGCCGGATAATGGAGGAAAGCTTTGAGGGAATGCTTCTCAAGATTGACGGGACGGAAGCGTGGACAAGGCTGACCGGAGCCCACAACGCATACAACATACTGGCCATTTACAGCACGGCCATCGCTCTGGGAGCAGGCACGGAAGAGACCCTCGTAGCCATATCCAAACTCGAATCGGCACCCGGCAGGCTCGAGACGATAGCGGGTCCGAGAGGATTGAATGCCGTCATTGATTACGCGCACACCCCTGACGCATTGGAGAACGTGCTCAAGACGCTCAGGGGCATAGCTCCGGAGCGTGAACTTGTATGCCTGTTCGGATGCGGAGGAGACAGGGACAGGACCAAACGTCCTGAAATGGCGGCGATATGCGAGAAATTCGCGGACAGAATATTCGTCACGTCCGACAACAGCAGGACGGAACGGACAGAAGACATCATCGAGGATATCAAGAAGGGATTTTCCGCAGCCGGCCTTGCAAAAGCCGTATGCATACCCGACCGAAGGGAAGCCATACGGACGGCAATAATGTTCTCCCCTGCCGGATCCACTATTCTGCTTGCAGGGAAAGGACACGAGACATACCAGATCATCGGCAAGGAGAAGTTCCATTTCGATGAAAAAGAAATAGTAAAAGAAGTATTTGACTCTATATCAGACTAAGACCTATGCTGTACCATTTGTTTAACTTGATAAAGGATTACGATTTCCCGGGACAGGGATTGATGGGATATCTGTCTTTCAGGGCAATCCTTGCCAACATAATAAGCATGTTGATAGCCTTCTTCGCGGGTAAAGGCATAATCCGCAAGCTCCAGAGCCATCAGATCGGTGAGACCGTCCGGAATCTGGGACTGGAGGGAGAGGCGCAGAAGAAGGGAACCCCGACGATGGGCGGAATCATCATCATCCTGGCGCTGCTTGTTTCAGTGCTGCTTGTATGCGACTTGACGAACAGATATGTCCAGTTGCTTATACTTACGACTATATGGTGCGGCTCCCTGGGTTTCGCCGATGACTACATCAAGGTGATAAAGCACAACAAGGACGGACTGAGTCCCAAAGTCAAGCTGATCGGCCAGTGTTCGTTGGGACTGCTTATCGCACTTACGGTATGTTTCAGCCCGGCCGTACACCTGGACAACATAGTCACCACCATTCCGTTCGTGAAGGCGCACGAGTTCGACTACTCCTGGCTCTCCCCGTTCAGCGGCCAGTGGGGGTCCTACTGCAGCTGGGGTATCTATATGATAATGATCATCATTGTGATTGCAGCCTGCTCCAACGGCGCCAATCTTACCGACGGTATGGACGGACTCGCGGCAGGAACTTCCGCAATTGTAGGAATCTGCATAGGCGTGCTGGCATACCTGGGAGGTAATTTACTGAATTCCAATTACTTGAACATAATGTACATACCGGGATCCGGAGAAGTGGCAATATTTATGTCAGCCTTCGTAGGTGCTCTGCTGGGGTTCCTGTGGTACAACACATATCCGGCAAAGGTGTTTATGGGAGACACCGGGAGCCTTACCATCGGAGGCATCATAGGAGTAAGCGCCGTACTGATCCGAAAGGAACTGCTCCTTCCAATCATCTGCGGGATATTCCTTATCGAAAGTCTGTCCGTAATCATACAGAAAACTCATTACAGACGCACTAAGAAAAAATACGGGGAAGGAAGAAGGATATTCCTTATGGCTCCCATCCACCACCATTACCAGAAGATGGGAATCCCGGAGCCGATGATTGTGGTCAGATTCTGGCTGGTGGCCATACTTCTGGCAGTCGGTTCGCTCGCGATGTTGAAACTTAGATAAAACAGATTACAGATATGTCAAGAATTGTTGTTTTGGGTGGAGCTGAGAGCGGTGTCGGAGCCGCCGTGCTCGCTAAAGTGAAGGGATTTGACGTCTTCCTGTCAGACAACGGCAGGATAAAGGACGAATATGCCGGTATGCTGCGGAAGTGGGACATCCCTTTCGAGCAGGGAGGGCACACCCCGGAACTTATCCTTAACGCGGATGAAATAGTCAAAAGCCCCGGCATACCTTCCAGCGCCCCTATGATAAGGCGGCTGACCGAGCAGGGCACCCACGTCATCTCGGAAATCGAGTTCGCTTCCCGTTATGACAGCGCGAAAAAGATATGTATCACGGGATCTAACGGAAAGACGACCACGACCTCGGTGATATACTACCTTCTCCAGCAGGCTGGTCTCAACGTCGGACTCGGCGGCAACATCGGCAAGAGTTACGCACTCCAGGTAGCTACAGAGCAGCACGACTATTATGTGCTGGAAATAAGCAGTTTCCAGCTGGACAACTGCTATGATTTCCGGCCGGACATAGCTGTCATAACGAACATCACCCCCGATCATCTGGACCGTTACGAATATGACATAGACAAATATGCCGCAGCCAAGTTCAGAATCACCAGGAACCTGCGACCGGAAGACTGTTTCATTTTCGACTCAGACGACGCGATAACGATAGACCATCTCAGCAAAATCGTAATGAAGGCCAAGATGCTGCCTTTCACACAACAGGGAAAGGTCGAGCAGGGAGCATATCTGGACAACGACAGGATTGTCGTGAAATACGAAAAAAGCGAAAGCGAAATTTTCATTGAGGAGCTGGCACTCGGAGGCAGGCACAATATCTACAACTCTATGGCTGCAGCGCTTGCAGCAAAGGCGACGGGCATTGATGACAGTGTGATAAGGTCAAGCCTCAAGACTTTCCAGCCGATCGAGCACAGGCTTGAACCGGTGCTCAGCATCAAGGATGTGCTGTACATCAATGATTCGAAGGCCACGAACGTCGATGCGGCCTGGTATGCATTGGAATGCCAAACAAGGCCTGTCGTATGGATTGTCGGCGGGACGGACAAAGGGAACGATTACTCAGTCCTGAATGACCTTGTAAAGAACAAGGTAAAAGGCATCGTCTGTCTCGGTGTGGACAACACCAAGATACATTCCGCTTTCGAACCTATAGTGGGAGCGGACAGGATGGTGGACACAAAATCCGCCGTCGAGGCGGTAAAGGCAGCCAGCGGGATGGCGGAAGCGGGAGACGTTGTACTTCTCAGTCCCTGCTGCGCAAGTTTTGACCTTTTCACCTGCTATGAGGACAGAGGGGAACAGTTCAAGGAAGCTGTAAGAAGACTTTAGACAATATGACCGGAAAGAGACGTACATTCTGGAATTTCATAGATGATATGGAAGGCGACAAGGTGGTGTGGATCATTGCACTGCTTCTGATACTGTTCTCCATCGTCGTGATATTCTCCTCGACATCCCAGTTGCTGCAACCGGGAGAGACACGTCTCGACCTGGTGAAGGAGCAGCTGAAAATCGTTGCCGCCGGCCTCGGACTGATAGTGCTGTGCTACAATATAAAGAATATAAACTTCTTCAAATTCTTCTCCGCGTGGGGATTTCCTGTCTCGCTTGCCCTCCTGCTTATGCTGGCGCTCAAGATTGACACCCCGCTCATCAAGGCTCAGACCATCAATTACGCAACCCGTACGCTTTACGTCGCTGGAGTGCAGATACACGTGTTTGAGATAAGCAAGATTGCAATGGTGGCATATATGGCCTGGGTGATGACGGCAAGGAAAAAACACAAATTGGATTTCATCCATAACAAATGGGTGCGCAACACCTTGTTCATCTACGCTCCCTTTGCTGCAATATGTCTGTGTATGATATGGTGCGGAGGCACCTCCAGCGCCATCTTCCTGGGAGGAATAATGTTCCTTACCGTAGCCATCGGCAGCCCGGACCGAAGGGACGCACAGATTCTGCTGTTGACAGGCGTGGCGGGACTTGGTCTGGCATTCGGGATATTCCTCATCAGCGGCGGCGAATATTTTGACCGTTTCGAAACAGTCAAGAGCCGTCTCGGCGGAGCGAAGGAAAACTACGAAGAGAAGTTCATCGCCAGCAAGGAAGGTTCCCTGGAATATTATGCGATGCTGGACGAAATCCGACAGATGAACAGCGCCAAGATTGCAATCCACGAAGGTGGTCTGCTCGGGAAAGGCCCGGGCCAGAGCACACAGAGATACGTGGTGCCGATATATTCGGAAGACTATGTCTATAGTTTTATAATAGAAGAATACGGACTGATAGGGGGCATCCTGATTATCCTCCTGTACGTAAGTCTGCTTGCAAGGGGATCCCTGATAGTCAGAAACTGCAGCGACTACTACGGGAAAGTGCTTGTGGCCGGACTGTCCCTGTTGATCACAGGCCAGGCGTTCATGCATATGATCATCAATTCGGATATAGGCTTCCTCACCGGGCAGACACTGCCTATGATAAGTCACGGAAACTCAGCCTTCCTCTGCTTCTCCCTTGCTTTCGGGCTCATCCTTTCGATAAGCCGTATCGCAAACAGGGAAATGGTGAAGGAACAGCAGAATGCAGGCTCGCTGATCGGCACAAGCGAAGACGTCTCCGAGAGGCTTGACAGTCTGGATGAATTTGAATCAGAAGAATAATATGGAATACAGAAAACTGAGAGTGATAATAAGTGGAGGCGGCACAGGAGGTCATATCTTCCCGGCCGTGTCCATTGCGGGGAAGCTCAAGGAACTCAATCCGGAGACCGAGATACTGTTCGTGGGAGCGGAAGGCAAGATGGAAATGGACAAGGTACCGGCAGCGGGATACCGTATTGTCGGGCTGCCGATTGTGGGACTACAGAGAAAATTGAGCGTCAGGAATATCATCAATGACGTCCAGGTTCCGGCAAAGATATGCAGGAGCATCAAAATGGCAGGCAGAATAATAGATGAATTCAAACCGGACGTAGCGGTAGGAGTCGGCGGATATGCCAGCGCTCCCCTGCTGTTCGCAGCCACCAGGAAAGGCATCCCATCCCTGATTCAGGAGCAGAACGGCTTTGCAGGCCTGACGAACAAGCTTCTGGGAAGCAGGGTTGGAAAGGTCTGTGTGGCATACGAGAATATGGAACGGTTCTTCCCTGCGGAAAAGATTGTCCTCACCGGCAACCCTATCCGGTCCGAGATGCATCCGTATTCCGAAGATGAAGTCCGTCAGGCGCTTTCATTCTATGGGATGCACCAGGGCAAGAAACATCTGCTGGTAGTGGGAGGAAGCCTCGGAAGCGGCACCCTCAACAAAGCTATGAGAAAGTGGATTGATGACGGCTGTCCCGGTGGAGAAGATGTCGAGGTCCTGTGGCAGTGCGGACGCTATTACAAGAAAAGCACAGATGAATTTATGGAGGGCCGGAATCTGCAGAATATCCGGTACAGCGATTTCATCTCAAGGATGGATTATGCTTACGCAGCCGCAGATGTAATAATATCCAGAAGCGGTGCTTCGTCCATTTCCGAGATATGTGCTGTAAACAGAGCGGCGGTGTTCGTCCCTTCCCCGAACGTTGCAGAAGACCATCAGACACACAATGCTATGGCCCTCGTGAACAAAGGAGCGGCGCTGATGGTACGGGACAGCGAGGCCGGGGTCAAACTGCTTTCTACAGCTATGTCGTTGATTCACGACGAAGGGAGAATAAATGAAATAATAAAAAATATCAAGCCGCTGGCACGCCCGGACGCAGCCGGCAGCATAGTTGACGAGATATACAAACTGGTATGAGGAAAGAGTACGAAAACATTTATCTGATCGGCATCGGCGGCATCGGAATGAGCGCCATTGCCCGATACTACAACTTCAAGGGAAAGAATGTGAGTGGGTACGACCGCACCGAATCCAACCTGACAAGGGCTCTTGTCAGCGAAGGGATCAAGGTTCATTATGACGACAGGCCTGACCTCATACCACAGGACATTGAGAACACGCTCGTCATATATACTCCTGCAGTCCCTGCATCCCTCAATGAAAGGCAATATGTCGCAGCCAACGGATACCGCATATTGAAGCGTTCGGAAATGCTGGGAGAAATCGCACAGGGTCAGACCTGTCTGGCAGTCGCGGGAACCCACGGAAAGACCACCACTTCCACGATGGTTGCGCACATCCTTACAGAAGGAGGTGACGGATGCTCCGCCTTTCTCGGGGGAATATCCAAGAATTACGGCACCAACCTGCTTGTCAGCAGGAACAGGACGATAGTTGCGGAGGCTGACGAATACGACAGGTCATTCCTTCAGCTCAGGCCTTCTATCGCGGCGATAACTGCTATGGACCCTGACCATCTTGACATTTACGGGGACGTTGAGACAATGCGCGAAGCATTCCGTGAATTCGCGTCCCAGATATCCGAAACCATCATTCTCAAACTGGGTTTGAAACTCGGGTTGATGAATACAAAGGTGTTCACATACCATCTGGACGACAAGGCAGCCGACTTCCACGCCGACAATCTGAGGCTTGATCAGACCGGTCACTACACCTACGACCTGGTCTATCCGGGCGGTGTACTCCAGGATATCCGGGTAGGGGCACTGGGGAAGGTCAATGTCGAAAACAGTATCGCAGCCGCAGCCGTATGCCTGTGCTACGGTATGGATGCCCAGAAGGTCAAGAACGCAATCGGGACATTCAGCGGAGTGAGACGCCGTCTCGACCTCCACGTCAACAATGGAAACACTACGTATATAGACGACTATGCCCATCATCCTGCCGAGCTGGAAAGTGCCATTTCATCCATAAGGGAGATCTTCCCCGACAAGAAAATCACGGCCGTGTTCCAGCCGCATCTCTATACCAGGACCAGGGATTTCGCCGATGATTTCGCCGGGGCTCTCAGCAAGGTTGACAAACTCATTCTTCTGGATATCTACCCTGCCAGGGAGGAACCTATTCCGGGAGTTACCTCGAAAATCATTTTCGACAAGGTCACGGCTCCGGAGAAGGTCATGATAAGGAAAGACGAGCTTATGGGAATGCTCAAGGAGGAAAAGACCGATGTCCTCGTAACATTCGGAGCTGGAGACATAGACAGATTCATTGAACCGATAACCGAATTATTGTCCGGCAAGTAATGAAAACCTGGCTCAAGTGCATATTGCTGACATTGTTCGTCGCAGCCTTCTGCGTCGGAACCGGCGTCATTGCATCTAAGAGCCGGGAAAGCAGGGACGTGCTAACCTGCAGACAGTTGTCCATTCATTTCGAGGACTCGCTCAAATTTGAGACGGAAGGCAGTATTAGGGAAGAGGTGAACAGCGGCTATGGGGCATTCATCGGGCAGCGGATAGCGGACGTCAATCTGGACAGAATAGAGTCGATGCTCAAGGAAAGGGCTGCCATAGCAAATGCCGAGGCCTGGATGGCAGAGGACTGCATACTGCACATAAGCATCCGTCAGAGACTACCTGAAATACGAGTGATGCCGAAAGGCAGGGAGGGTTTCTATGTCGATGCCGGAGGGGCGGTGTTTCCATTATGCGAAGATTTTGAAATCGAAGTCCCAACCATTGAAGGAAACGTCGACACGGAACCGGAAGGGATTTCGGATATGCTCCGGTTCATCCGCGAATGCCGTTCCCTCGGGTGGATCGGAAGATTCAGCAGGATCGAGATGGATCGGTCCGGGAATCTGAACGTCAGGCTTCACGGTGAGAACGAGACTTTTGTGTTGGGGAATACTTCAGATATGGGCAGCAAACTGTCAAAGGTCGAAAAGTATCTCGATACTGTCAAGGGCAGGGCGGAATACGCCACAGTAAATGTAAAATACAGCAATCAAATAATATGCAGCAGGAAAGATATATAGCCACAGCCGACCTCGGTACTTCCAAGATTGCGCTGAGTGTTGCAAAGATTACAGGGGACAAGATTGAAGTCCTGTACTACAGAGAAACGGAATCCGACGGAATCCGTTACAGTACCGTGTTCAACCCGGTCAGGGCGGCGGAACCGCTCAAGAAGGCTCTGAGAGAAGCCGAGAAGGAACTGGACATAAAGATAAACCAGATGGTACTGGGACTGCCAAGGTATAATGTAAGGCAGGAATCGAACAGCGCCAGGATGGAACGCAGTAATCCGGATTCCTGCATATCACAGGAGGAGATAGATTCCCTGAAGAGTATGGCTTTGGAGTCTTATCCGCTCAGCGACAGCGGCAAGGAGGAAATCTACGGAGCCGTGGCCCAGTCCTTCTGCTCCGACGATACGATCCAGGGCCGGGAGGAGGACATTGTCGGATCTCCGAGCGCCATCCTTGAAGGAAACTTCAAGGTATTCGTGGGAGCGAAGAAAGCCGTCAGCAATCTCGACATCCTTATGAACAATGCCGGGGTTGCCATTGCCCAGAAATTCTTCCTGCCCGTGATGACCGCAAACGCCGTCCTTACAAGCCAGGAAAGAGACAACGGTGTCGCTCTGGTAGAGATGGGCGCAGGGGTGACATCCCTGACGATATATCAGAACGACATACTGAGATATTATGGTTCCATTCCTTTCGGAGGCAGGAACATCACGAATGACATAAAGTATGAGTGCGGTTTCCACGAGCATCTGGCGGAAAACCTCAAGCTCGGATTCGGAGCCTGTCTTCCGGAGAAGCTTCTGAATATGAGCGAGAAGATTATCCAGGTCAATGATGACGAAAGCGCCTCCTACCCTGAACTGCCTGTGAAATATCTCTCCGAGATCATAACGAGCAGGGCCAGGGAGATAATGGAAGCCATCCTGTATATGATACAGGAGAGCGGATACGCGGACAGGCTGAGAAACGGGATAGTTCTCACGGGTGGAGGAGCCAATCTTGCAAATCTGACCAACCTGATAAAGGGAATGTCCGGATATAATGTCAGGATAGGATATCCTCGTACCAAAAAGATAACATTCGAAGGCTGCCCGGACATCTGCGAGACAGGAGCGGCGGCAACCGTCGGTATGATTCTGGCAGCAAGGGACAACGCCTACATCAACTGTATGGACGCCCCCGGAGTCGATGACAGATCTGTACAGGGAACAGTCTTCGAACAGAGCGAGCCGAAGGCTCCGTCCCAGAGTGAACCTAAAGCAAAACCGGCCAAGAACAAGTTCACCTGGAGACCGAATTTCAATGCAGACTTCAGCAAGACTTTGGGAAGTCTTTTCGATGGTATGGAAAGCAACGAATAGCTATGATGGAAGAAAATTTTATCGCACCGTACAATTGGCACGAATCTGATGATATCATCAAAGTCATCGGAGTCGGTGGCGGTGGCTGCAATGCGGTCACATATATGTACAACCAGAAAATAACAGGCTGCAGCTTCGTCGTATGCAATACCGATTCGCAGGCTCTGCAGCGCAGCAGCGTGCCGCTTAAAATACAGATGGGCGCCGGACTTGGAGCCGGAACAAATCCCATCAAGGGACGCAATGCCGCCCTGGAAAGTCAGGATGCCATCGAAAAGAAGGTCATCAACGGCAACACGCAGATGCTGTTCATAACAGCGGGAATGGGTGGCGGTACAGGAACCGGAGCCGCGCCGGTCATTGCGAAGATGGCCAAGGAGAAGGGAATCCTTACAGTCGCAGTGGTGACGCTTCCGTTCCTTAATGAAGGCAAGGAAGCCAGGGCCAGGGCCATTGACGGAATCCACGAGCTGGAGAAGAACGTTGACTCCCTGCTCATCATCAACAATGAGAAGCTTTATGAGTTCTTTGGCGACCAGCTCATACAGGATGCCTTTCCAAAAGCTGATGAGGTGCTTTCCACAGCAGTCCGTGGCATAATTGAGATAATCAGGAAACCCGGATATATCAACGTGGATTTCGAAGATGTCAAGACAATGATGAAAGGCAGCGGGATGGCTCTTATGGGCTGTGGCACAGGGAAAGGAGAAAACCGCATAGAAGATGCCGTCAGGGAAGCCTTCGAATCACCGCTGTTGAATGACTTCGATCTCAAGACAGCCAAGAACGTCCTGATCAACATAACTGCAGGCCACAATGAGAAAGGTCTGAAGATGAATGACCTGAACCTCATAAATGAAAAGATCAACGAATATACGGGAGGCGCCAACAACTTCAAGAGAGGCCTTATCTGGGACGATGACCCCGCGATAGAGGATGCCGTACACATCACAGCCATTGCGACCGGTTTTAAGTTCAATACCCTCATAGGGCCGGACATCAATCTGGGCAATTATATCCAGATAGACAAGGACTACCGTTATGACCGCAATGAACTTTTCAAGAAGGAAGGCTTGTCGCTTTCCTTCACGGACAATCAGATAATAGGCTTCAACAACAAGGAGAATATCAGGAACTTCCATTTCGACCCGGACAAGAAACCTTGTCTGCTGAGCGATGACGGAGAAAAGATCAGCGAACTTGAGAATACACCGGCAATAAGAAGAATAAAATAATGAGAACAAGAGTTAGATTCGCGCCTTCCCCTACCGGGCCGCTCCATATGGGCGGTGTGCGCACAGCACTTTACAATTATCTCTACGCCAAACAGAAAGGCGGAGATTTCATCATCCGCATCGAAGACACTGACTCCCACAGGTTCGTTCCAGGGGCTGAGGCTTACATCATCGAGTCTCTCCGCTGGTGCGGAATCATCCCGGACGAAGGTGTGGATGCAGAGGGAAATGTCGTCGAGACACCATCTGAGAAACACCCGCACGCACCTTACAGACAGAGTCAGAGGCGCAGCATATATAGGAAATATGCCGAAGAGCTGGTAAACAAAGGATTTGCCTATTATGCATTCGACTCTTCGGAGTCACTGGAGAAGGCGAGAGCCGAAGCGGAAACCGCAGGCGAAACTTTCATATACAATTATGAGACCCGCAAATCCCTGAGGAATTCTCTCACGCTTGGGGCAGACGAGGTAAAGAAACTGCTGGAGGAGACCACCGACTGGACGGTAAGGTTCAAGATGCCGGAAAACACCGTCGTACAGATGGATGATATGATCAGGGGGCACATCGAAGTGAACACCTCGACCCTGGATGACAAGGTTCTGTGGAAAAGGGCGGATGAACTTCCGACCTACCACCTGGCCAACATAGTTGACGACCATCTTATGGAAATCACGGAGGTCATCAGAGGCGAGGAATGGCTTCCTTCGCTTCCGCTCCACTACCTGCTGTACCAAGCCTTCGATTGGAGGAGGCCGCAGTTTGCACATCTTCCGCTCCTTCTCAAGCCTGTAGGAAACGGCAAGCTGAGCAAAAGGGACGGAGACAAGATGGGATTCCCTGTATTTCCGCTCAACTGGCTCAACTCCGACGGAGAAACCTATCACGGATACCGTGAGGACGGATATTTCCCTGAGGCATTCGTCAATATGCTTGCAATGCTCGGATGGAACCCCGGCACGGAGCAGGAGATATTCTCAATGGATGAGCTGATAAAGGCCTTCTCAATAGACAAGGTAAGCAAGTCGGGAGCCAAGTTCAACCCGGAGAAGGCAAAGTGGTACAACAAGGAATATCTTCGTATGAAGAGTGACGAGGAACTCGCCGATGCCTTCATCCCGGTACTTGAGAAGAACGGGATAAAAGGCTGCGACAAGGACTATGTAAAAAGAGTCGTCGCCCTAATCAAGGAAAGGGCTACATTCGTAAATGACCTGTGGAACATAGCCAGGCCGCTTTTCGTGGCGCCAAATGAATATGAGCAGAAAGACGTGGACAAATTCTGGAAAGAGGAGAATTTCAAGCCGGCGTCAGAAGCCTGCAGGGAATGCCGCAGCGGAGCAGAACTGGAGGAATGGATACGGAGCAGGGAACTTCCGATGGGCAAACTTATGAACTGTACAAGACTGGTCCTTACCGGTGCGTCAAGCGGGCTCGGCATAGGCGACATAATGTCACTCATCGGTCACGATGAGGTCGTAAAGCGCTGGGACAATGCACTAAGGACGATTGGAAAATAAGTTCATCGCCTCTTCAAGAGATATAGCGTCTTCAATATTGAAGTCGCCATTTTTCGTCCTCCGCAGTGAACTGAGGAACGCCCCGCTTCCCAATGCCTCCCCGAGATCACGAGCCAAAGCACGGATATATGTCCCCTTGCTGCAACTGATCCTGACCATCGCGGTGACAAGATTGCGGCCGGATACATCGGCGACCCTTATCCGGCCTCTTCCGTCATCGACGGCGGTTTCAGGCACTCCCTGAAAGAAGGACAGCAGTTCCAGCTCATAGATATTTATCCTGCTGGCCTGCAGGATACCCGAATCTTCGACAGGAAGGCCCTGACGATATAGCCTGCGTGCCGTCTCGTATGCGCGCACCCCATCCACCGACTTGGCCGAGAACAGGGGCGCAACCTGCATCTGCTCTCCCAAGAACTCGGGGAGTATCTTTTTCAGAGAATTCTCGTTGACCCCATCCAGCGGATATTCAGCGTCAATGTCCTTCTCAAGGTCAAAAGACGGTGTGGTCGCGCCGAACGTGATTCCGGCAACATATTCCTTCCCGCAACGCTGAAATTCTTCCGCGCGTTTCGTGGCCTTCCCGATGCATACAAGCAGGATACCAGTAGCCAGGGGGTCAAGCGTACCCGCGTGTCCGACTTTGAGATTTTTCTTGCCGTAATATCTGACGGCTGCATACTTCACCTTGCGGATGACATCCGCGGACGTCCATCTGTAAGGCTTGTCAATGGGGAGGACCATCCCCTCTTCCATCAGCAGAGGCATCTTATTTTACAGGAATCTTCTCTATCCTGCGTGCGTGCCTTCCTCCGGCAAATTCGGTTTCAAGCCAAGCGCGTACTATGACCGTCGCCATCCGGTAGGAAATGAAACGGGCTGGCATCACCAGCACGTTGGCATCATTGTGCTCCTTGACCAGTTTACCCACGGCCTGGTTCCAGGCAAGCCCGGCACGGATGCCGCGATGGTGGTTGAGTGTCATGGCCATACCGTTGCCGGTACCGCACAATGCTATTCCACGCTCAACCTCCCCCTTCTCGACAGCGGATGCGAGAGGATGGGCCACATCCGCATAATCCATACTTTCAGTGGAATCGGTACCGAAATTGACTACTTCGAACCCCTTCTTTTTCAAGTAAATGATCAGCCTCGCCTTATACTCCACGCCGGCGTGATCAGAACATATTCCTATTTTCATATCGCAAAAGTAAGTATTTTAAATCAGTTTGTATTCTTTCAGTTCCCTGTGGTACTCCCTATGCCCGGGGCACAGCGACTCAAGCAGTGCGTGGAACTCCGGACCGTGGTTCATATATCTCAGGTGGCACAACTCGTGCAGCATCACATAATCCCGGAGATATTCGGGAAGACGCATCAGATTAAGATTGAGATTGATGTTCCCCTTCACGGAGCAGCTTCCCCAGTTGGACACGTTATGCTTGATCCTGACTCCGTTTACCTGGAAACCGTTCTCATCGGCAAGTTGCTTCAACCTTTGCGGCAGGACACGCCTGGCCTCCGCCCTGAGGGCTTCGACCTCCGGGGTGACCTCCAGCTTTCTACGTCTTCGTCGTATCAGGAAAAACATAATCAAAGAGTCACTCCGGACTTGAATACGGCTATTTCACTCCAACCGTTGACTTCATTGTTCACAGACCGGCCTTCCGCCACATCGAGTATGAACTTCACGAAATCCGCCGCCACGGAATCCATAGAAGCTCCCTCGGCTATCACTCCTGCGTTGTAATCTATCCAGGATGGTTTCCTTGAAGCCAACGGGCTGTTGGTGGATATCTTCACCGTCGGTACAGGGCATCCGAACGGAGTGCCGCGTCCTGTGGTGAAAAGCACCATCTGACATCCTGCCGCCGCAAGAGCCGTAGAAGCCACCAGGTCATTTCCTGGTGCTCCAAGCAGATTCAGTCCCTTCTCCTTCAGTCTTCCACCATATTCTACAACATCATTCACGATGCTGCTGCCACTCTTCTGCGTGCAGCCCAGGGACTTTTCCTCCAGTGTGGATATGCCCCCGGCCTTGTTCCCGGGAGATGGATTTTCATATACCGGCTGCCCGTTTGCGAGATAATAGCGCTTGAACCCGTTGATAAGCGATACTGTCTTCTCAAAAACAGCCCTGTCCCTGCAACGGTTCATCAGTAGTGTCTCCGCCCCGAACATCTCCGGCACCTCCGTAAGTACGGTTGTACCACCATTTGCGGCAATCCAGTCAGAGACCACTCCAAGAAGCGGATTGGCCGTTATTCCACTGAGACCGTCAGAGCCTCCGCACTTCAGGCCTACCTTGAGCTCCGAAACCGGGATAACCTCCCTGCGGTCGGCGGAACACTCACGGCATATATCACGGAGCAGTCCCAGTCCATACTCTATTTCATCCCCCTCGACCTGCTGCACCGTCATAGTCTTCACTCTGGCCGGGTCCACGTCTCCAACCACCTCCAGGAACGAGGACAATTGGTTGTTCTCGCATCCGAGGCTGACTATGAGCACTCCGCCGGCATTGGGATGGCATACGAGGTCGGCAAGAATCTTCTGGGTATTCCTGTGGTCCTCTCCCAACTGCGAGCAGCCATAATTGTGGGTGAACGCCACTACGGCATCCACGCTTCCCATATTTCCTCTGATTTCTTCCCTAAACCGGGCGGACAGAGTCTGTGCTATGCCATTCACGCATCCGACGGTAGGAATTATCCATATCTGGTTGCGTACCCCGACACTTCCGTTACGCCTCCTGAACCCACGGAACGTACTGCGTTCAACCGGCAGGGCAGAAACGGACAAAGTGTCCGGGGCCGGAGTGTAGGTGTATTCCTCCATTCCTCCCAATCCTGTCTCAAGGCAGGAATGGTCCACGAGGCAACCCTTATGTATATCTCTGGTGGCGCTGCCTATCGGATATCCGTATTTTATCACTTTCTCACCCTTACGGATTTCCCTGATTGATGCCTTGTGGCCGGCAGGTATATCTTCACTGAGGTCGAAATCCATCACCGTTTCACCTTTCTTGAGGTTTTCCAGGGCAACCAGCACACTGTCACCGGGATTGATTACAATATATTTCATTTCTGGAAATTGAAATAATTCCTGGCGTTGTAATAAGAAATATCCTCGACCATCCCTCTAATACGGTCCATCTCGGAAACCGGCAGCCTTCCCTCATCTACATCCTTCCCTATCACGTCGCACAGAATACGGCGGAAATATTCGTGACGGGTATAGCTGACAAAACTTCTCGAATCGGTCAGCATTCCCACGAAGCGGCTCAGCAGGCCGAGCGAACTGACGCTGTCTATCTGGTGCCTCATCCCATATTCCTGATCCAGGAACCACCAGGCGGCACCGAACTGCATCTTGCCCGGGACACTGCCGTCATTGAAAGTACCGGCAAGAGTGGCAAAGACCTCGTTGTCCTTGGGATTGAGGCAATAAAGTATCGTCTTGGCCAGCTTCCCCGCGGAATCCAGCCTGTCGAAGAACTTGTGTCCGGCAGCGGCCATTTCGAGGTCAAGTATGGCATCGAACCCAGTGTCCGGCCCAGCCTGACGGAACATCCTTGAGTTGTTGTTCCTTATGACTCCGACGTGGAACTGCTGGGCCCATCCCGATTCCGCATCCATTACGGCTGAATCGAACAGGAACGCGCTGCGGAACTTGTCTATGTCCTCCTGCGAAGGGGTTTTACCGGCGATGGCCTTCCTGAATATCGCATCGATTTCGCTGTGGGTATATTCCGCCGCATAGAACCGGTCCAGTCCGTGGTCGGAAAGGCGGCACCCCATCCTTCCGAAGAACTCGTGCCTGCGGCCAAGGGCTTCAATCAGTTCATCATAGGAGCTTATCTCCATACCGGCAGACTCCCCGAGAGTCCGTATATATCCGCCATAACCTGCATTCTCTATCGTCATCGCCTTGTCCGGACGCCAGGCCGGCAATACGGCCGTACCGAACGGATGGGCCGCAATATCCGCGTGAAACCGCAGGTCATCCGCCGGATCGTCCGTCGTACAGATTGTCTCAACGTTGAAGCGCCTGATCAGGGCCTGACCGCTGAACTCGTCGGTGGAGAGTTTGGCATTGCACTCCTCATATATTTCCCTTGCAGTGGACGGACCAAGCTGTTTGTCTATCCCGAAAACCCTTTTCAGTTCGAGGTGAGTCCAATGATAGAGAGGATTGCGCATTGTATAGGGAACGGTCTGCGCCCACTTTTCAAACTTCTCCCACGATGAACGGGTGTTGCCCGTGATATATTCTTCCGGGACTCCGTTCGCCCTCAAGGCCCTCCACTTGTAATGATCTTCAAGCAGCCAGAGCTGGGTTATATCCTCGAACCGGATATTTCCGGCTATCTGCTGCGGCGAAAGGTGGCAGTGGAAATCTATTATCGGAAGTTTCTCGGCGCTCCCGTGATAAAGCTCACGCGCCGCCGGTCCGGTCAACATGAAATCTTCGTTGATGAATGACATCGTGCAATGTTTATTATGATTCTCAAATTTAACAATTCTAAGCGAATTTTGCTAAATTTGCTATGATGACGGACAATCGTCAGGACTATATGAAAAAACTCAACAGAACAAACGCCCCGCAAGCGAAAACCTATACCGAGAAGGTCATCCAGTTCGGAGAAGGCAATTTCCTTCGCGGTTTCATTGAATGGATAATCTGGAACACAAACAAAAAGACCGGCTTCAATGCTTCCGTAGTCGTTGTGCAGCCGATTGAGAAAGGTATGGTGGACGTCCTCAACGAACAGGACGGACTCTACCACCTCAATCTTCAGGGCATCGACAAGGGCAAACCCGTCGATTCCATAGATATGATCGACGTGGTGAGCCGCGGCCTCAATCCGTACAGGGATTTTGAGGGATTCCTCGCCCTGGCGGAGCAGGAAGAAATGAGGTTCATCATTTCCAACACCACGGAAGCGGGAATCGCCTTTGACCCGGCCTGCAAGTTCACGGACAAGCCGGCCTCCTCATACCCGGGAAAGCTCGTCCAACTGCTCTACCACAGGTTCGAGCATTTCAAGGGAGCGAAGGACAGGGGATTCATAATATTCCCCTGCGAGCTTATCTTCGAGAACGGTAAACATCTCAAGGAATGCATTAGGCAGTACATAGCCCATTGGGATCTTGGCAGGGAGTTCTCCGACTGGTTCGAGAACTGCTGTGGTGTGTACAGCACACTCGTTGACAGGATCACCCCGGGATATCCCCGCGATACCGCTGAAGAGCTGACAGCCCGCATCGGAATGGAAGACAAGCTGCTGGACAAGGCTGAGATTTTCCACCTTTGGGTAATTGAGGCTCCGCAGGAGGTTGCCGCCGAATTTCCGGCAGACAAGGCTGGACTCAACGTGCTGTTCGTCCCTTCGGAGGCTCCGTACCACGAAAGGAAGGTTACCCTGCTGAACGGGCCTCACACCGTCCTCTCCCCGGTCGGATATCTGAGCGGGCTGAACACCGTAAAGGAGTGCTGCGAGGACGAAGTTGTAGGAAAGTTCGTGCGCAAGGTGATGTACGGGGAGCTTATGGAGACCCTTAACCTGCCTGAGGATGAGCTCAAAGCCTTTGCGGATGACGTGATGGACCGATTCCGGAATCCGTTCGTGAAGCATTTCGTCACCAGCATAATGCTCAATTCATTCCCGAAATACAAGACACGCGACCTTCCGGGATTGAAAACTTACCTCGCCAGGAAGGGTGAATTGCCGCAGGGACTTGTCTTCGGCCTGGCCGCAATCTGCACGTACTACAAGGGAGGCAGAAGGGGTGATGACGAAATCGTTCCAAACGATGACGCGAGGATATTGTCCCTGCTCAAGGAGCTTTGGGCTACAGGAAGCACTGCAGAAGTGGCCCGAGGAGTCCTGGCGGCGGATTTCATCTGGAATGAAGACCTCAATGCCGTGAAAGGTCTGACCGGGCTCCTGACAAAAGACCTTGACCTGATTGCAGAGAAGGGAATGAAGGCGGCAGCTCAATCAATTGTAGAACAATAAGAAAAAAAGATATGTCAAAGATTGTCACTTTCGGTGAAATAATGCTCAGGCTCAGTCCCGAGGGCAATGACCGTTTCATCCAGACGGATTCGTTCCGCATCATTCCGGGCGGAGGAGAAGCCAACGTGGCCGTCAGTCTTGCCAATTACGGACACGAGTCCTATTATGTCAGCAAGCTCCCGGCACACGAGATCGGACAGATTGCAGTCAACGCACTGCGCAGGTACGGCGTCAGGACGGACTACATCTCCCGCGGCGGAGACAGGATCGGACTGTATTACGCCGAGACCGGAGCTTCGATGAGGCCATCGAAAGTCATCTACGACCGCGCTCATTCGGCCATAGCTGAAGCGCAGGCGGAAGATTTCGACTTCGACGCGATAATGAAGGGAGCCGACTGGTTCCACTGGTCAGGCATAACACCGGCCATTTCGGACAGGGCCGCAGAATTGACAAGGCTTGCCTGTGAAGCCGCAAAAAAGCACGGGGTGACGGTCTCTGTCGACCTGAATTTCAGGAAGAAACTGTGGACATCGGAAAAGGCGATATCAGTAATGCGTCCGTTGATGAAATACGTCGATGTATGTATAGGCAACGAAGAGGACGCCGAACTGTGTCTGGGATTCAAACCCGATTCTGACGTAGAAGGAGGCCGGACAGATGCGGCGGGCTATGAAGGTATCTTCCGCAGGATGCGGGAGGAGTTCGGCTTCAAATACGTTGTATCGACTCTCCGCGAATCATTTTCAGCAAGTTGCAACGGATGGAAGGCTCTCATATATGACGGCAAGGAGTTCTACAGGTCCGGAAGATATGAGATAAACCCTATCATCGACCGTGTCGGAGGCGGAGACTCTTTCTCCGGAGGACTCATACACGGAATGTTGAAATACAATGGAGACCAGGCGGCCGCCCTGGAGTTCGCAGTGGCGGCATCGGCATTGAAGCACACCGTGAACGGTGATTTCAATCTGGTAAGCGAGAGCGAGGTGCTCAGTCTTGTCGGAGGAAATGCAAACGGAAGGGTTCAGAGGTAATATATTATGGCAAGATACAGCAAGAAGGAAGTCATAGAGACCATCACCGGGACCGGGATGGTTCCCGTTTTCTACAACGGTGACGTAGAAGTCGCAAAGAATGTCATCAAAGCCTGTTATGACGGGGGCGTCAGGGCATTCGAGTTCACCAACCGCGGAGACAGGGCGGAAGAAGTTTTCGGAAGTCTTGTCAAGTTCGTGAAAGAGGAACTGCCGGGGATGATTCTGGGAGTCGGGTCCATTTCATATGCCAGGGATGCACGCAAGTTCATCCGTCTGGGAGCGGAGTTCGTTGTCGGTCCTCAATATGTCCCTGATGTCGTCACGGTATGCAGGTGGCATAGGATAGCATATATGCCCGGTTGCGGAACGGTTTCGGAGGTAGGCAGAGCACAGAGGTCCGGATGCGAAATCTGCAAGGTATTCCCGGGAGATGTGCTGGGACCGAAATTCGTCAAGGCGCTGAAGGCTCCTATGCCGTGGAGCAGGATAATGGTAACCGGAGGTGTCAAACCGGAGAGAGGCAATCTCGAGGAGTGGTTCAAGGCAGGTGTCACCTGCGTCGGAATGGGCTCGAACCTTTTCCCGAAGGAGGTCATTGCCGCCGGACAATGGGA
>JAZUKB010000007.1:0-19336 GCA_045643085.1 Candidatus Cryptobacteroides sp. | reverse complement strand
ACTCCTTGGCACACAGAACGACATGGCTACGATCCGACTTCATATACAGACGGTGCCCTTGCAGTGAAGGCAAGCTTGAATCACAGGGGTACAGTGCATTTCGAGTTGAAAGATGCAGATGGGACAGTGGTGGCCGAGGCTTCCGGCAGGGGGAAAGAGATAGAGGCGAAGCTTGAGGTCAAGAATCCTTCGAAGTGGACTGCGGAGACTCCTTATCTCTATACGCTGTGTGCAAATCTGCTTGACGGTGAGACGATATCCGAATCAATACCTGTTCGGACCGGTTTCCGAAAGGTGGAAATCAAGGGTTCTCAGCTTCTGGTGAACGGGCAGCCTGTGCTTATAAAAGGTGCCGACAGGCACGAGATGGATCCTGACGGCGGATATGTGGTATCCCGTGAGAGGATGATTCAAGATATCAGGACATTCAAGCAGTTCAACCTGAATGCAGTGCGCACCAGTCATTATCCTGATGACAACTACTGGTATGAACTCTGTGATGAATACGGACTGTATATGGTTGCCGAGGCTGACGTCGAGTCTCACGGAATGGGATATGGAGAGAGTTCGCTGTCCCGTGACAAATCATACGGCAAGGCTCATCTGGAGCGCAATATGCGTAACGTTCAGAGGAATTTCAACCACCCGTCAGTAATAATATGGTCTATGGGCAATGAATCAGGATTCGGCCCGAACTTCGTTTCCGTATATGACTGGATAAAGAAGGAGGACCCTTCACGTCCTGTCCAATACGAAGGGGGACTGGGCCAACCGCAGACTGACATATTCTGCCCGATGTACTTTGACTACAACAGTTGTATCAAATACTGTGAGGACCCGTCTGCGACAAAACCTCTCATACAGTGCGAGTATTCTCACGCGATGGGCAATTCCTGCGGCGGCTTCAAGGAGTACTGGCAGCTCGTGCGCAAGTATCCGAAATACCAGGGTGGCTTCATCTGGGATTTTGTTGACCAGTCCATCCGGTGGAACAAGAACGGCGTAATTGTCTATGCCTACGGCGGAGATTTCAATGATTTCGATACGTCCGACCAGAACTTCTGTGACAATGGTCTCGTGAATCCGGACAGGGTGCCGAACCCTGAGATGTATGAGGTCGGATACTATTATCAGAATATTTGGACGAGGGTCGCCGGCAATCACAGGCTTGGTGTTTTCAATGAGAACTTCTTCATTTCCCTTGATGACATTGCCTTGGAATGGGAACTGCTCAGCGATGGAGTCCCTGTACGCAAGGGATATGCCACTGACATTGATGTCCCTGCCCAGAAGGAAAGCATAGTCGATGTCGACTGGGGGGAGATAAACAACAGCAGCGAGTGGGCGCTCAACGTGACGTATGTACTCAAGAAGGCTACCCCTCTTCTCCCTGCAGGCCACGTGGTTGCCCGCCAGCAGTTCGTGCTTGGAGGTGCCGCCAATGTTCCTCAGACGCAAGCGTCCGATCCTGTGGACGTGACGGTCGAGTTCTCGGCAGAAACGGGATACCTTGAGAAATACAGCGTCGACGGAGTGGACTATATTGAAAGCCCTATGTCGCCTAATTTCTGGCGTGCCGTTACTGACAATGATATGGGTGCCTGGCTTCAGCGCCGTTATTCCGTATGGCACAATCCGGAGATAGCACTGAAGGGAATTGAAGACAGTGTCCAGGATGGAGTCAGGGTTGTCGTGGCATCGTATGAGATTACCGGAATAGGCGCCGCGCTGCAGCTTACCTACAGGATATCAGGCAGCGGAGAAATCGAAGTTACAGAGAAGATGACCGCTGGCGTGGCCGAGGCTCCTAATATGTTCCGTTTCGGAATGAGAATGGCAATGCCGGAATCATTTGAGAATATCAGGTATTACGGTCGTGGCCCGGGGGAGAACTATGCCGACAGGCACGACGCCTCTTTCCTTGCCGTATATGAGCAGTCTGTTTCTGACCAGCATTTCCCATATATCAGGCCGCAGGAGACTGGGACCAAGACCGATATCCGTTGGTGGGAGGTATCCGACAGGTCGGGAAACGGTCTGCTGATAGTCGCCGACGAACCTTTCAGCGCATCCGCTCTTCATTATACGATGGAGTCAATAGACGAATTTGAAGGCAAGAAACAGCTGCACTGGCAGGAGGTTGAAAAATCAAGCCTCACCAATTTGATGATTGATAAGGCTCAAATGGGATTGGGCTGTGTGAACAGCTGGGGAGCGCTTCCTCTTCAGGAGTATATGCTCCCTTATGGGGATTACGAATTTACTTATCGTCTGATACCTGTACGTAACCGTCATTAGCCTCGGCATCCAGGTGTGCGGTGTACCATTTGTCACCGTGCCTGCGCTTCAGGGTTATGGATTTTCCCGGATAACCGTCTATGAAAACAGTCTCGTCCCAAGTGGTCGGGACTGTTTTTAGGAATTCCAAGGCCTCTGCCGGAGCGTCGGTAAGGTTGTTCGGCGTTATAGCGATGAACTGAATCGGATTCTGGAACACTATCTCGGTAGCCAGCTCGAAATTCACGCTCGTGCGTCTTGTCGTACCGAATCTGTTGCTGCGGTGCAGTCTGTCGTTCAGAACGCATCCTCCGAATTCCATACAGCCTACGGTGTTGCGTATGAACGGATGCAGGCAGGCGTTGAACGATTCCATATCACAGGCGTGCTGCCCGAATACGAGATTCTCCGAAGCAAGCACGGCTTCGCTCCCTACATAGTTTGGAAACATCCTTTCCCATCCTCTCGGAAGGGTGCATCCGTGGAAGATTACCATCAAACCGTGGTCATCGGCATCACTGAGCACCTGCTCGTAAAGTCTCATCGTCTCCTGCTTGTCTCCTCCCCAGAAGTCAACTTTGATTCCCTTCACGCCCTGGCTCTCCAGCCATGCCATTTCCTTCTTGCGCTGGATGCTGTTGTCCATACGGTGAACCGGGCTCTGGCTTATGTCGTTCCAGTATCCGCTTGATGAGTACCAGAGGAATACGTCCACGTTGCGGCTGTGGGCGTATTTTATCAGCTCCTCCATCTTCTCATATCCCAGTTGCTGGTCCCAACCTGCGTCAATGAGAATGTATTCGAAGTCCATCTCAGCGGCAAGGTCTATATAGGCAACCTGGTCGTCCCAGTTCATAGAGGCGTCCTGCCATATTATCCAGCTCCAGGTACCGCGTCCGAACTTATAGTCGTGTGACGTTTCGTAAAGCGGCTTTACCGTGTTCCAAGGCGCAGTGGTCTCCACGATAGGCTTGAGTGAATTGCCCACTGTTATGGTTCTCCAAGGTGTTGATCCCGGCAGGGAGAAGGCCGGCTCCACCGTTCCGTTGCCGTTGTTTTCTTCTGGCATCGGGAATTCTATGGTATAGAGTCCGTCCTTGCAGTCACTGAGATGCGAGCCGCAATATCTGCTGTCGACACCGGTCTCGCTGACAAGCACCCATCCGTTTTCACCAACCTTGAAAAGGCAGGGGAACGTATAGCCGTGGCCGTATCCGGAAGGCGTATCGAGAGGAGCGTCCACTTTGTACTCCTCCTCGTAGCTCGGTTTGCTTCGCTTCCAACCGATCATAGCATCGCTCTGCGGGCACAGGAAAGTCGTGGTCCCTTCCGGAAACCTGAATCCTGTAGCTTCGCCCAGAACCCTGACACACCCGGTATCTCCGTCTTTCGGAACGTTGTATCTGATGGCGATGTCATTGTCGCTTATACGGAATTCGACTTCAATCTTCTGGCCGGCTTCGTTCTGGAGCGTACCTACGAAACAGTTGGCGACATAATGCACATTGGAGACCTTGCATCTGTCCAATGTGTATTTCTCGTCAATACGGGACCTGTGTGCCTCCGTGAGCGTGAGATTGCTTGAAAAATCCCCGAAATCTGCGGTAAGTCCCAGAGGAGAGTTCTCGAGCATCTTTTTCCCGTCATAATTGACTGAATATGTGCTCTGTGGAAATGACAATTCGACGTTCAGTCGTCCGTCAGGACTTGCAATGGTCGTCAGGAATGCGGCCAGGATAGAGAATAAATAGTGCATAGTAATATTAAAGTTTGTTGCTAATGTAGATATATTTTTCAAAAATTGATATATTTGCGACCGAATGCGCGATACCTTTCGCGTTAACCAAATCCTTTTTTATGGGTTCAAATGAGAAGAATAACATTATCGTTCGCAGCTATGATGCTGCCGTGCTTTCTTGCGTTCTCGCAAGGGGCTGAGTCGCTCGGTAATAAACCCGAGTTGACAGTTGTTGCAAGAGCAGAATACTCTTCAATTCCGGATACCTATCATCTCGGTAATTCTTCTGTTTATTTTCTTGTTGACGGTACTTTTTCTGAGAGATTCTCCTATGGGGTGTCCCTTTATCTGTTGTGTGCCGATCCGAAACTGCTCTATCAGAACACCCTGAGAAGCGACAGCGTGAACTGGCTTAACTGGGCCTGGTTGAGTTATGATTTCGGAAAATGCCAGTTCCTCCTCGGAAAGGACTATATAAAAGTAGGTACCTGGGAGGGTGAGGAGTACGATTTTGATTGTTATTTCGAGACAGCCAGCACCTGGTGGATGATGCTGCCTGTGTATCAGTGGGGCGCATCTTTTACCTGGAGTCCGTCCGAGACGTTCTTCCTTACCGGACAGGTGACAACATCCCCTTATGGAGAAAAGCCTTTCGCAAGCGGGAAATATACGTTCTCTCTGGAAGCGTCCACGACGACCCTCGACTGGTATAACGGTATATATTCCGTGAATTATATAAACGAGGCCATTTTTGCGATGGGACATAAGTTCATGACCGGCAATTGGGAATTCATCTGGGACAGCCTGACGGAGCTCAGGCAGGGCTATCACGGTTTCAACACCCTTTCCACCTCGTTCTTCCCTTCAGAAAAATGGTCATTGATGGCAAGAGCCTCATATGAGAATGACGTCCTCCCCGATTATGTGGAGGAATTGATGCCGAACCGGTTCGCCGGAAGCTTTATGGCCAACTGGAAGCCTCTCGAGCAACTGCGCGTGCACGCACTTGCCGCTTATGACTTTACTCTCAAATCCCCATCATTCAATATTGGCTTGACATGGAAAATGTCATTATAGATCTTCAGCACGTAAGCCTGAGCTTCGGTGAGAAGAAGGCCCTTGATGATATAAACCTGCAGATCCGCAAAGGTGAGTTCGTGACTTTCCTCGGACCTTCAGGATGCGGCAAGACCACGACCCTCAGACTCATTGCAGGGTTCCTTTCTCCGGACGAAGGCTCGATACTTCTGGAAGGCAAGGACCTTTCGGACGTTCCTCCGTACAAGAGACCGCTGAACACGGTGTTCCAGAGATATGCCCTTTTCCCTCATCTGGACGTATATGACAACATTGCATTCGGATTGAAGCTGCAGAAGGTTCCTTCCGAAGAAATTGACAAAAGGGTCAGAAAGGTCCTCAAGATGGTGTCGATGACGGACTATGAGGACAGAAACGTTGAATCACTGTCCGGCGGACAGCAGCAGAGAGTTGCCATAGCCCGTGCTCTCATCAACCAGCCTAAAGTCCTCCTGCTTGACGAGCCTCTGGCCGCACTTGACCTCAAGATGCGCAAGGATATGCAGATTGAGCTTAAGGAGATGCACAAGAAACTCGGTATCACCTTCATATACGTCACCCACGATCAGGAGGAAGCCTTGACATTGAGCGACACGATTGTTGTGATGAACAAGGGTCGAATCCAGCAGATTGGTACTCCAACAGATATCTACAACGAGCCTCAGAATTCTTTTGTGGCCGATTTCATAGGAGAATCAAACATCCTCAACGGACTTATGATAAGGGACCGCAGGGTGCGTTTTGCTGGCTATGAATTCGATTGTGTGGATGAAGGTTTCGGAGAAAATGCTCCGGTGGATATCGTGGTGAGGCCTGAAGATGTCCAGATAAGGGGAGATCAGACAAAGTCGATGTTCTTCGGGACTGTCACTTCCAGTATATTCAAGGGCGTCTATTATCAGCTGTTCGTCAACACTGAGACCGGATATGAACTGATGGCTCAGAATTTCAGGCAGTTCGAAGTAGGCAGCCGGGTCGGACTCTGTATCCTTCCGGAAAATATCCAGGTGATGAAGTCGGAGCGTATCTGCAATACGTTCGATGCTGAGATCATCGACAGGACACACGTCGAGTTCCTCTCCTGCAGATTCGAATGTCAGGAAACGGATATCGCTCCCGGTACAAGGGTCAGGGTTACGGTTCCTTTCGGAAAGGTTGACCTGATGGATCATCAGGATGACGGTATGATTGCGGGCGAGGTCAACTTCATACTCTATAAGGGTGACCATTATCACCTTACCGTACTGCTTGACAGCGGAGACTATATCTATGTTGACACGCAGGATATCTGGGACAAGGGCGACCTTGTCGGTGTCAACATCCTGCCACAGGACATAAGCATATCGATAGCCGATGATTAAGAGGTCATCCTGGGCGACGCCCTATCTCATTTTTCTGATACTGTTCGTGGTACTGCCGCTTGTCCTGGTGCTAGTATATGCATTTCAGGACGGGAACGGGCATTTCACCCTTGAAAACATAATCAGGTTCTTCAAGGATTCCGATGCCATTGCCACGTTCGCCCTTTCACTGGAGATAGCGATAGAGAACACCGTGCTGTGCATTCTCATTGGCTATCCGGCCGCGTGGATTCTGGCAAACAAGAAGTTCAACAAGAGCGCTGTCACAATCATACTGTTCATACTCCCAATGTGGATCAATGCACTGATGAGGACACTGGCTACGGCCGAGCTGTTCAATGTGCTCGGCTTCCATCTTGGAAAGGGGACGCTGCTGTACGGTATGGTATATGACTTCCTGCCGTTTATGATTTATCCTATCTACAACGTACTCAACAAGATGGACAAATCATACGCCGAGGCTGCCGAGGATCTCGGTGCCAATCCATATCAGGTCTTTTGGAAAGTGACACTACCTCTTTCAATGCCGGGTGTCACGAGCGGAATACTTATGGTATTTATGCCTACAGTAAGCACGTTCGCAATTTCTGAATTCCTTACTAACAACAGGATAAAACTCTTCGGAACAATCATACAGGAGAACATCAATTCATCAATGTGGAACTATGGCGCAGCCCTGTCTCTGATAATGCTCGTGATCATAGGGATAACCACCTTGCTCTCGGGTGACGGAAACAAGGGCGCAGCGGCGGGAGGCGCGGCAATCTGATGAAAAGGTTCCTCGCACAAGCCTATATATGGCTGCTTCTTATCCTGCTGTACGCACCTCTGGTGTTCATCGCGATTTTCTCTTTCACCGAATCCAGAGTGCTTGGCAACTGGACAGGGTTCTCGACAAAGCTGTATGAGAATCTGTTCAGCGGCGCAATGCAGGGCTCCGGCTCCCTGATCTCGGCGGTTGAAAACACTCTCTTCATCGCCCTCATCGCAGCTGTCGTCTCAACGGCGCTCGGTACAATCGCTGCAATAGGCATACACAACCTGCGTGGACGCAGAAAGAATGCGATACAGTTCCTCAACAGTATACCGATGATAAATCCTGACGTGATAACGGGTGTCTCGCTGTTCCTGCTGTTCGTGTTCCTGCACCTGACTCAAGGATATGTTACGGTCATACTTGCCCACGTGACGTTCTGTACTCCGTATGTGGTCTTGAGCGTGCTTCCAAAGCTTGCCCAGATGAATCCTAACATATACGAGGCGGCGCTGGATCTTGGCGCTACACCTTCCCAGGCCCTTTGGAAAGTGATGGTTCCCCAGCTGAGACCGGGTATGGTCAGCGGATTCATCCTCGCTTTCACAATGAGTCTGGATGATTTTGCGGTCACGTTCTTTACCAGGGGCACGATAGGTCTCGATACGCTTTCGACTTACATCTACACCGACGCCAGAAAGGGCGGACTTACGCCCGAACTCCGGCCTTTGATGACACTGATATTCCTTATTATCCTTATTCTTCTGGTCGTGATCAATATCCGCCAGACAAAACAAAAAACCAATTCAAAATAATGAAAAAACTCATTTCCATTATTCTGTCCCTGCTTGCGGTGTGCGCTTGCAGCCAGGACCGTGAGCATACCATCAAGGTATACAACTGGTCGAATTACATTGACGAGGATGTCATCCCTCTGTTTGAGGAATGGTATGAGGAACAGACAGGGGAACCTATCAAGGTAATCTATCAGACCTTTGACATCAATGAGACTATGCTCTCCAAGATTGAGAAGGGGCAAGAGGATTATGACGTGGTGTGTCCGTCCGACTACATCATCGAAAGGATGCTCAACAGCGGGCTGCTTGTTCCGCTTGATTTCAAGTCCCTTCCTGACAGCATCAATTATATCAGGAACAACAGGTCTCCGTATATTCAGGAGATGTTCCGCAAGATCAACCCTGACATCGATGCAAATGATTATTCCGTGGCTTTTATGTGGGGTACGGTGGGTATTCTCTACAATGCTGCATACGTGACCGATGAGGAGGCTTCCACCTGGGGAATATTCAACAATCCTAAGTTTGAGGGGCGCATATTCATTAAGGATGCCCCTAGGGATGTGTTCACTCCGGTCCTGATGTACTTGAAGAGGGATGAACTGCGGAGCGGTGTCCTCACTCTTGATGAACTCATCCAGGATTCCTCTGATGAATCTGTCGCTGCCGTTGAGGCATTTATGAAGCAGGTAAGCCCGCTTGTGGCGGGATGGGAAGCTGATTTCGGCAAGGAGCAGATGACACAGGAACGCGGTTATGTCAGCCTGAACTGGAGCGGTGACGCCGTATGGGCCATCGAAGAGGCGGCGGATGTGAACGTGGACCTCAGGTATATTGTACCGGAAGAGGGAAGTAACGTATGGTTTGACGGATGGGTGATTCCAAAGTATGCCAAGAATGTCAAGGCCGCAACCTATTTCATCGATTTTATGTGCCGTCCTGACATTGCGATACGCAATATGGACGTGACCGGCTATGTATCAGCCAACGGAGACATTTCCGTACTTGAGTCCCAGATAGACGAGACTCTCGAGCCTATCGACGTCTCCTATTTCTTCCCGGGACAGGACAGCGTATGTGTCAGCCCGGCCCTTTATCCCGACATCCATACCATCGAGCATTGTGCACTTATGCACGACTGGGGCGCGGATTCATACAAACTTCTTGAGATGTGGGCTCGCGTCAAGGGGGATAACGCAAATGCGATGACTTTGATTGTCATCGCACTTGTAGTTGTGGCTTTCGCAGTATTCGGATTCGTGAAGTCCCGCAATTCCCGCAGGAAACATTCATCGTCTTCAAAGAAGGGACGCCGTTAGGCTTTCTTCTTTGAAGGATCCTTGAAGATTATCATAAATACAATTCCTACTACGAGAGAGTAGAGGGAGAATATGAACCACGCCTTGCTCCAGCTTGGCGTGGTTGCGTTATATACGCAGGCATCGACAACGGTTCCTGCGGCGAGTGTCCCGAACGTTGCTCCGAGTCCGTTTGTCATCAGCATGAACAGTCCCTGTGCAGAAGCCTTGATGTCCTGACTTGCGTTCTGGTCAACATAGAGTGATCCTGAAATATTGAAGAAATCGAAAGCGACTCCGTAAACTATGCAGGAGAGGATGAACAGAATCACGCCTGGCATATCAGGCTGTCCAAGTCCGAAGAATCCGAACCTGAGGACCCAGGCGAACATAGCGATAAGCATAACTTTCTTGATGCCTAATTTTCTCATAAAGAACGGAATCAGAAGTATGCACAGCGTCTCTGATGCCTGTGAGATAGCGAGAAGCGCATTGGAGTTCTTCACGGCGAATGTGTCCGCAAGGGCAGGATCGGCTCCGAAAGAGCCGAGGAACGTGTTTGCATATCCGTTCGTGACCTGAAGCGACGCTCCGAGAAGCATTGAGAAAATGAAGAATATGGCGAACTGACCATCCTTGAACAGTGAGAACGCCTTCAGGTTCAGAGCTTCAGCCAGAGAGCCTCTGGCGCCCTTGTTAACAGGACACTGCGGCATAGTGAGTGCGTATGCGCACATAATAAGGGAAAGTATTCCGGATGATATCAGCTGCGTGTATGAGTCCTGCATTGCAAGACCTCCTATCTTGACCCAGTTGGTGGCAAGCATACTGCAGATGAATCCCACTGTACCGAATACACGTATCGGAGGATAAGCCTTCACCGGGTCCTGACCGGCCTTGGAGAGCGCGTTGTACGCGACGGTGTTGGAGAGCGCTATGGTCGGCATAAAGAACGCCACGCTTAAACTGTAAAGGATGAACAGCGGGGAGAATGCAACGGCGGCACCGGCACTCTTGCAGTAAAGCCCTGCTGCAATCATAAATACGCCGGCCAGACCCTGACAGAGGGAGAGTACCTTCTGCGCCTGGATATGCTTGTCGGCGAGTATGCCTGTAAGCGCCGGCATAAAGATGGAGACAATGCCCTGCATTGCAAAGAACCACTTGATCTGCGGACCGAGACCGATTTGGCCCAGGTACCTTCCGAGCGAAGTGAGATACGCACCCCATATCGCGAACTCCAGGAAATTCAGGATGATGAGGCGCATTGAAAGGTTGGAATTTTTCATTATGATTGTCGTTTGATTTGCCTAGGCACAAAATTACGAGTTTTTCCTTAGAAATAACTATCTTTGAAAGATGAAATTCACGCTCCAACATACGGATCCCGGGTCATCTGCCAGGACCGGGCTTATCACCACGGACCACGGGGAGATTCATACTCCCATCTTTATGCCCGTGGGGACAGTGGGCTCCGTAAAGGGCGTATATCATCGCGACTTGAAGGATGACATCGGGGCCGAAATAATCCTCGGAAACACGTACCACCTCTATCTGAGGCCGGGACTTGGAGTCCTTAAGGCCGCGGGCGGGCTTCACAGGTTCGAAGCCTGGGACCGCCCGATTCTCACTGACAGCGGCGGTTTCCAGATTTTCTCACTTACCCAGATAAGGAAGATAACCGAAGAAGGATGTATGTTCCAGAGCCATATCGACGGCTCCAGGCATAAGTTCACTCCGGAGAACAATGTGGATACACAGAGAATCATCGGTGCTGATATAATGATGGTTCTGGACGAATGCTGTCCCGGAGATGCTGATCATTCGTATGCGCTCAAGTCCTTGAATCTGACGAAAGGATGGCTGGAACGCTATGCCAGACGATTCGCCGAGACGGAACCCCTTTACGGATATTCCCAGACATTCTTCCCGATTATCCAGGGCTGTGTATATCCGGACCTGCGTCTTGAGGCGGCGGAGCATGCGCTGGAATATGCGGATGCAGGTATAGCCGTAGGCGGTCTCGCCGTCGGAGAACCGACTGAAAAGATGTACGAGATGATTGAACTCCTTCATCCCGTCATACCTCAGGACAAGGCGCGCTATCTGATGGGTGTAGGCACTCCGGAGAATATTCTTGAAGCCATATCCAGAGGCATAGATATGTTCGATTGCGTGATGCCGACCCGAAACGGACGTAACGGAATGCTGTTCACCTGGAACGGAACTATGAATATGCGCAACGCAAAGTGGGCGGACGATTTTTCGGAACTGGACCCGGAAGGCGCTTCATTTGTCGACCACACATATACCAAGGCTTATCTGCATCATCTTTTCATTTCCGGTGAAATGTTTGCAGGGATGCTGGCGAGCGAGCATAATCTGGCTTTTTACCTTGAACTGGTGCGTCAGGCACGCCTGCATATAGAAGCCGGAGATTTCGCGTCCTGGAAGGATCGTACCGTAAAAAAGCTCACTGAGAGACTATGATAGACCTGAGACCGCGAAAGATTGATTTGTACATAATGAAGAAGTTCCTCGTGTCCTTCTTCATATCTCTCGTCGTCATCATCGGCATAGTGATCATATTCGACATATCCGAGAGGATCGATGACTTCGTGGCAAATGAGGCTCCTCTGCACGACATCGTGTTCTATTACTACCTGAACTACATACCGTATTTCATCAATATGTTCTCCCCGTTGTTCGTGTTCATAACGGTTATATTCTTCACGTCAAGGATGGCCGCCAACTCGGAGATCATAGCAATCCTGTCCGGAGGCGTGAGCTATCGCAGGATGCTGGTGCCTTATCTGGTTTCGGCCGGTATCATCGCCCTGTTGTCCCTCGGTCTGAACCTATATGTCATCCCGAAGGCGAATGCTACCAGAATCAGCTTCGAATCGGTATATATCAAGCATCACAACAACTACAAACGTCAGAACATACATTATCAGATTTCTCCGGGTCAGTTCGTCTCCGTTGAATCATACAGTTCCTGGAACAACACAGCCTATAAATTCACACTCGAGGAGATCGAAGACAACCGTCTGGTCAGCAAACTTTCGGCCGAGACAGCCATTTGGGACACTTCCTTCGATGGATGGAGACTCAGGAAATACTTCATACGTGATTACAGGAAAGGGGCCGGGGATGACGTCATTACCGGAGACCAGCTCGATACGGTCATCGCACTTACAGTAACGGATTTCTATCAGAACGAGAAGACGGTGGAGACCCTGGACAACAGGCAGCTTCACGAACTCATAGCCACCCAGAAGATGCGTGGCGACGCCAATGTGATGTACGCCCTGATAGAGGAGCAGAGACGCCTTGCCCTGCCGTTCTCCGCTCTAATCCTGACAATTATCGGCGTTTCCCTGTCGTCCAAGAAGAAGAGGGGTGGTACCGGATGGAACATCGCAGTGGGTATAGCCCTGGCGTTCTCCTACATATTGTTCCTTAGATTCAGCGAGATGTTCGTCTATACGGGAACCCTGCCGCCTGCAGTGGCCTTGTGGCTGCCTAATCTGATATATGCGGGCATCGCCGTTTATCTGTACAGAATCGCTCCAAAATAATCAGCTATGATAGTGAAAGTCGTCAACAGGTCGAAGAATGACCTGCCAGCCTACTCCACGGAGTTTTCCGCAGGTATGGATATTCGTGCGGACATATCCGAACCGATAGTCCTCGGGCCGTTGCAGAGAACCATAGTCCCCACCGGACTGTATCTGGAAATCCCTGTCGGCTATGAGGTGCAGGTCCGTCCCCGCAGCGGTCTCGCTGCAAAACACGGTTTGACAGTGCTGAACAGCCCGGGAACCATTGATGCCGACTACAGGGGCGAAGTCAAGGTAATCCTGGTCAACCTGTCATCCGAGGAGTTTACGATAGAGCCTGCCGAGAGAATAGCACAGATAGTTCTTGCCGAACATTCCCACATAGAGTGGGAGGAAGTCCGGGAACTTTCCGAGTCCGGAAGGGGAGCCGGTGGATTCGGGAGCACCGGTACGAAGTGACCTCACCATTCGAACTTGTACTGGAGTTTCAGCTCGGATGTCGGAACCTTTTCTGAACCCGGGTACCGTGTGATTCCAACCCTGATGTGCAATCCTTTCCACGCAAGGACGGCAGATGCGTTCCATCCGCGTCCGTAGTATGCGGGGACATTGAAGCTGGACGGCGCGTCCCTTTCATATACATAGATCCTGTCATCCCATTCGTCGATCTTGAACAGCCCGCCTCTGATGTACAGTTGCAGGCCCTTCTCCCTATATCCTGCCTCCAAGTACCACAACCAGGCCGTGGATTTGCCGAATACGATATCGTATCTGCCGTTCAACTCAAATCCTGATATGCCTGCGCAGGCATCGATACGCAGGTCATATTTCCAATTTTCCTGATATTTCGCCACTGCCCTTGCCTTCAATGCCACCCTGGCGCGGGCATCGTCCGGCAGGATGCTTAGACTGCCGTTATATATGCATTTCAGATACCGCCCGTTCCAGTCCGCCGTGATCGAGTGCTCCTTGTAGCGGGCACCGAAGGAAGCCTGCATCTTTTTCCCGGATACGGACGCCCTTGCTGCAACGCTTATCCTGTATCCGATGTTCCATAAAGTCCCGGCCACGGCATTGAGGGCTCTGTCCGCCGGCCTGAAGGCCGCTTCTGCAAACAAATCGATACCATTCAGCGAGCCTCTCCCTGACAGGCTGGCTGTCGTCATTCCGCTTTCATTGAAACATAACATATCAACTGAAATGCTCCGCCCTGTGAATCCGATGTCGGCGCCGATGAGCTCTCCGTATGAATAGAACAGGTCCGTTGTGAAATTTCCCAAAGCCAGTCCGAGCGCGGCCCCGCGGTGTTTGTCCCCACGGCTGCGGGAACTGCCGGGACTTATCCCGGTAGGTTTGCGGCAAACTGCCTCGACGGTAGGTAATCCTCCCAGCTGGAACCCGTTCCAAAGCGCCGCCCCTTGTCCGTATCTTAGATTGTAGTCACCCAGAACGAATTTCCTCAAGATACCGACACCCCTGAATATGGCGCTGACAGACCCGTCAATATTATCGGAATACTTTACCCCGACATTGGCCCCGCACTGTCCGTCCTCGTATGAGAATAGTGCGGAACCTGACCATTTACCGCATTCCTTTACTTTGTCCGCCCCGGAGACAGTGAGGGTCCTTCTTCTGTGTCCCTGCCTTCCTGGGCTGTCCGATTGCACCATATCCAGTGAGATGAACGGCGAAAGAGCTTCGGCAAGTGCGGGACAATACCCGTCGATGAGTCCCAGTTCCGTGATGGACAATATCCCTCCGGTCCTGTCGCGGTATTCTATCAGGGACGCCGCCTGATATATGCTTACCAGTCCGGACTCGACAAGATATTCCTTGGTGCAGTAATTGATCTTGACCGGGAACGTCTCCAGTCTTTCGAACCTGCTGAGCAGGTCTTCGTCCAGTTCTTCAATACAGGATGCCCCGGTCAGGTAAAGCACGGCCTCAATGGCCAGCAGCAAGTTTTTCATAGACCGCAATAATATGTCCGTAAAATGTATATTGCGATAAATTTTGAATAAAAATTAGTAAATTAGCGTGATATATGATTTGAACGGAATGGACGGAAGAAGAATCAAGGTTCACGACAAGGTGTTCAGGCCTTATTTGAGTCAGAAACAGGTGGAGGACGCCATTCAGTCGGTGGCGGACAGTTTGAACAAGGATTTCTCCGGTGCGGATGAGATACCTATGTTCCTGTGTGTGCTGAACGGGGCGATAATGTTTACGGCCGAACTGATGAAGCGTACCGAATTCCCGGCCGAACTCGTTTCGATCAAGATGTCTTCATATACCGGAACCAAATCCACGGGTACCGTACTCAATGTGATGGGTCTGACCTCGCCGGTCGAAGGCAGGACGGTGCTGATATGCGAGGATGTCGTCGATACGGGCAACACGATAGTAGCACTCAAGGAGCTGCTGGTCTCAAAGGGCGCCAAGGACGTAAGGATATGCACGATGCTGCTGAAGCCGGACGTTTATGACAAGGATGAAAAGATAGACTATGTCGGCAAGGAGATTCCGAATGACTTTATTGTCGGATATGGTCTGGACTACAACGAGCTGGGACGTAACCTCAAGGAAATATATGTAATTGAACAATAATATGAAGTATTACATCCTCTTCGGCCCTCCGGGAGCCGGTAAAGGCACTCACGCTGGCGCCATAGCAGAAAAGTACAACCTTAAGCATCTTTCCACGGGGGAACTTCTCAGAAGTGAGATTGCTGCCGGTACTGAGCTTGGCAAGCAGGCCAAGGCTCTCATTGAGGCCGGTTCTCTTGTTCCTGACGAAGTCGTTGAAGGTATGATAGAGTCAGCGTTCGACAGCATCAAGGGCGTTGACGGTTTTCTCCTGGATGGTTTTCCTCGCACCATCGCCCAGGCAGAGGCTCTGGACAAGATGCTTGCAAAGAAGTCAGAGGCGGTTACAGCGGTGATTTCCATTATGATTCCTGACGAACTCGTGAAGAAGCGCATCGCCCATCGTGCAGCCATAGAAGGCCGCGCCGATGATGCCAGTGAGGAGACCATAAACAACCGTATCCGCACGTATCACGAGTGTACGGAACCGTTGATTGATTTCTACAAGAAGGCAGGAAAGTATTACGAGACGGATGTCGTCGCCGATACCATAGAAGAGAACAGGAGAACCGTCCTGAATCTTGTGGCATCTATCGGCAAGTAGGGAACTCTATCTGCTGAGACTTGAGCATCCGCGGGGTGTAATCAGGATTCCAATCGGTCGCCTGTGACTGGAATCCCTTCGGAAGAGACATGATCTGGTCGTAGATGTATGCCTTCCTGGCTGCATCCTCAACCTGCTCCAACGTTGCATCGGGACGTCCGTAACGTATGTTCTCCTCTATCGTACCGTCAAAGATGTGGTTTTTCTGCTCGCGGTAGTTGCGCATATTGCGGCGCCATCCCTTGAGCTTCCTAGCCTGACGTACGGTTATCCAGCAGTATATCGGGACGATGAACAATGCAGTGAGGCCGACCCACACGTTCGCCAGGAACATAAGGATAAGGGCGAGTATCGCACTGGTGAACAGCGGCAACAGATCGATGAAGAAGCTTTATCTTCTTGAAAAGTTGTATGAGGTTCATAAATCCTTTGTGGGTTTCCGCTGATAAAGTTAAGAACTTTCTGCCCTTGTTCTCACTGTGGACAAGAAAAGAATTGTTATCTTTGTAAAATAGAACAAAGAGTTTATACTATGAACAGAAGAAATTTTCTCAGGATAATGTCGGCAATGGTTGCCGCTGTCCTTTGTCAGGTAGTCTCCTATGCCGCCGCACCTCAGGCCAAATATGTCTTCTATATGATAGGTGACGGTATGGGCATCAATGCAGTCTATGGCGCTCAGACTTACAACAGGGCCACGGGGAACGGTCCTGAGAATATCAATTTCTTCCAGTTCCCTGTGAGGACTTTCGTAACGACATACTCGGCCTCTTCCCTTGTCACGGATTCGGCGGCTGCGGGAACTGCCCTTTCCACCGGTGTCAAGACATACAATGACGGGATGGGAGTCGATGCTGACGGGAATCCTGTATCAAACGTTGCGGAATGGGCCAAGTCAGCCGGATTCGGCATCGGTGTCGCCACCACGGTCGGAGTGAATCACGCAACTCCTGCCGCATTCTATGCACACACGGCTTCCAGAGGGGAGTATGAAAAGATTGTTGACCAGTATATATCATCCGAGGTGGATTTTGCCGCAGGCGGGGGACTGATCAACGAGCGCAGGAAGACAGGCCACGATTCTGCATATCTTGAAAAACTTGTATCCGATGCCGGAATCACCATCCTTCGTGGAGAGTCGATAAAAACTTCAGGGAGCAGAAAGGAAAGGGTGCTCTGCCTCGGGAATAATGCAGGTGCCACCGATCTTCCGTATGCAATTGATTGCGAGGGGGGTGATGCGGGACTTTCCGGCTTTGTACAGGCGGGAATAGATTATCTTATGTCAAATTATGGCGAGAAGGGGTTCTTCTTTATGGTGGAAGGCGGCAGTATTGACCACGCAGGCCACGGAGATGACGCTGCGGCTGAATTCTGGGAGGTGAACGATTTCGCACGTTCGATTGACGTGGCGCTCTCCTTCTACGAAGAGCATCCTGACGAGACGGTGATAATCGTTACGGCTGACCACGAGACTGGCGGCCTTATGCCTGGCGCAGGCAAATATGAAATGAAGCCGGAGCTGCTTGGCATCCAGACTTGTTCGGAAGATGTCATCAACAGGGAGTACAGGGCGTTCCTGAATGTCGGTGGAGACTCTCCAATGCCGTCTTGGGATGATGCAAAAGCGTTTTTTGCAAAGCGCCTGGGCCTTTGGGATACAATAGAGGTGGATTCACGCACGGAAGCCTCACTCAAGGAGTCCTTTGAGAAATCCGTCAGCAGGAATGAAGGTGACAATATCGTCACGCTCTATTCCGTCAGTACTAGACTTGTGTCCGATGCCATCGACTACGCCGACAGACAGGCAGGATATTCATATGCGCACGGCACCCATACCGGTTCTCCTGTAGGTCTTTATGTAAAGGGGACTTGTGCAGAGGCTTTCCTCTCCTGCACGGACAATACTGACATCCCCAAGACCATCGCCAGGATTGCCGGCTACGCGCAGGATTAATCCCGGGAGACATAATGGCAAGACGTTATGACATAGAAGAACTGTTCCTGTTATATTATCGGCCTCTATGCCTTTATGCCACGCATTACCTGCAGTCAACAGACAATATCGAGGATATTGTTCAGGAAGCATTCATTTCACTACATCAGAAATTGGACAGCGGTGCCGCGGTGAATTCCGCTGAGTCATATCTCTTCGCTTCGGTGAGAAACGGATGTATTGACCTGCTTCGTAAGCATAATACTCATCCTGAAGAAATCCTGACGGAAGAATTGAGCGGGATTATTTCAGACGATGAGACTGTTTCAGATTCTTTTGATGAATCCCTGCTGTGGAACGCAATCGACAGACTTCCTGCCGGGCGAAGAAAGATGCTCCTGATGCACAAGCGCGACGGAATGAAGTATTCTGAAATCGCAGAAGAACTCGGCGTGTCGGAGAGAACTGTCAGGAATCAGATATCCAGGGCGTTGAGAGCCCTTCGCAGGGGATTGGGTAAATTCTTTTTTTTCTTTTTTTGAAATTCTGGTGGTACTATTTTCGGTATTCTTCGTCTAAGGAGTAAAAGAGCACTCCAATTATGAAAAAACTAAACGACAAGAAACTGAATTTTGTACTCAAATTCTATCAGGAAGGAATCTTTGACACGAAAAAGGCCATATCCAGGTTCCATTCGTCCGTGGATGAACGTAGTGTCAAAGGACACGGATACAGGTGGGCTGTGACATTCGCAACAGCTTTCGCTTCGATAGTTATAGTATTCGCCGCCGGTTACGGTATTACCAGGGCGGTCAGTCATCATAACCGTCAGGAAACGGTTCAGATGCCGGTAATTCTTAATCCTGATGTCGCTACAACACACGTTTTCGTATATGAAGATGCGGCTCTTGGGGACGTAATCAACGAATTGTCCGAGTATTACGGGTGCACGATAACCTACTCTCCTACCAGAAAGCACCTTACTGCAACCTTCCCGGACGATGACCTTGAGTTGATAGTGTCCGTCATCGAGTCGGTTCTCAACGTTGAAATCACGGTGGAGAAATGAAACGGCTGACGACGTCCCTCATTCTGCTCTCTTTACTTTCATCTCTTGCTTTCTCGCAGTCTTTCAGTACTGTAAGGGAAGGGATGAAGGCTGTCAGTGAGCAATATGGGATGTTCTTCGCTTATGATTCAAAATTGCCTGTTGACCAGAAATACCTCGGGAAAGATTTGAAAGGCAGAAGTTTGAGGAACTGTCTGAAGGAACTGTTCGACGGTACGGGGATAGACTGGGAAATAAAAGGAAAGTATATTCTACTGACGGAAGCAAAGCCTGAGG
>JAZUKB010000006.1:0-28082 GCA_045643085.1 Candidatus Cryptobacteroides sp. | reverse complement strand
CTTGAAAGTGGTGTTTTCATCAGCCACCCTGAAGAAGGCCTTGCTGCATGAAGCAAACACACGACTTCCAACATCTGTGCAAGAAGCCGGTATAGTCACTGCTTCAATTGATGAACTCTTAAAGGCTTCATTATCTATTTTTGCAATGTTGTTCGGCAATAAAACGTTTTTAACGCCTTTGGCACTCTTAAAAACATTGCTCAATGTAGTTAATTCATACTTCACAGCACTAAAGTCAAGGTTTACTGCCTTACCTCCTTCCAGCTCTGCCACTGCTGCAAGAATAGCACTGATATGTGCATCTGACAGCATTCCGCTACCTTTCACTGCAATATCAGTGCAGTTGGAAGGAATATTAACCGCACCATTGAACGCATTCCAGTTATTGCCGCCATCGTAACTTATCTGCAGGTTCGACGTAAACTGGCAGTCAAATGCAGGGAATGTAACTATGCTACCTGAATTTACAACTTTCTTATTGCTCAACGTTTTGGTGAAACTTGTGCCGTCCGTACATATCACCTCAACACTGAAACCTGAATATAGGGTAATGTAATCCGCACTTGCACTTGATGATGAAGCCGGAGTGTAACTTGCTACAAGTATGTCAATTGTGGTAGGTGCATTGGCATCTGCACTCAATGGCTTGTCACACTTATAGGCAATGCTTGTGCTTACCTCTTGGCTGCCACTCATATCTTCCACACTTTTACCTGGCATAATATAGTACCGCCTGGCAATATATTTCTTAGTTGAACCATTGGTGACATTGACTTGTGAAATAGTTTTTCCGGTAGATTGGCTTGTATATACTTGCAGTCTGAGAATTGCGCAGAGGTGCTTGAATGTAAGTCCATCTGCAAGTGTTCCTGTTGCTATCATCGGTATGATACCGTCACCTATGGTTTCAGGTGTCTGCTCATACGGAATAGTCAGACCAATGTAGTTAGGCTTGATAAAACTGTATGAATAAGGATAGAACGCAACTACATTGCCGGTTGTGGTTAAAGGATTGTTTGACTGAAACACGCCTGAAGTCTGTCCGGCACCATCTTTAAGGGTATACTTACTATTCGTAAGTTCGCTATCGAACACACACAACTCGTCTCCTGCAGACCATACCATTTTGGTAACGTTGCCGTCTTTCCCGTTGAACGCGGTCTTTGTACTTTCGGAGATGCGTGCAGTGAGTGTGCCGTTAGCAGCAGTGTTTTTTTCATTACAAATATTTTCCTTAGCGCAGGAACTTGCCAATACGGCAAGAACTGCCAATACAAAATAAATCTTTTTCATTTTCTCTGTCATTTTTATTAATGGATGAATAATGGCTTACCACTCTGCGGTGTCATCGGTCAATCCCGGGATATCTCCTCCTTCACCGATTTGGCTGTTTACCAGAACTGCACATCCCAGATGCAAATCTACTACATCTGTGCTCGGAGCAACGTACTCGCAGCACGTTGCCAAAAACGCTGTTTTTTTAATCATAAGTACTTGAATTTATAGTTTGGTTTATTTGAGTTATGTGTCCAATATGTTTGCCGCAAAAATTCCTTTTAAGCAAGAACAAACCTCATTTCATTTTATCGTTGCAAATATATACATTATTTCTCTCAATTAACAATTTTTTTTTCAAAAAAATATGAGAACATAAAACATTTTCAGCACTTCAGCTGAAGCGGCAGGTGAAATGTGAATGAATTTTGGTAACAAATCCAAAAAAAGATTACCTTTGCGGACTTGTAAACAAGTTTATTTAAACAAATGCATATGAAACAAGACGTTGAAATTCTTGAATTGCTCAAAAAGGAGGAGAACAGAGAGCTCCGCGGCATTGAGTTGATTGCATCAGAGAACTTTGTCTCGAAGCAGGTTCTTGAAGCATTGGGGTCAGTTTGTACCAACAAATATGCAGAGGGTTATCCTGAAGCAAGATATTATGGCGGCTGCGAGGTGGTTGACCAAATAGAGACCCTTGCCATCCAGAGACTTTGCAAACTCTTTGACGCTGAATATGCCAACGTTCAGCCTCACTCCGGAGCACAGGCAAACATGGCAGTGATGATGGCATGCCTCAAACCTGGTGATACCTTTATGGGACTTGATCTTGCGCACGGCGGACATCTCACACACGGTTCACCTGTAAACGCCAGCGGTCTTCTCTATAATCCTGTGGCATACCATCTCAATGAGGAAACAGGTCTGGTAGATTACAATGAAATGGAAAGACTTGCTCTTGAAAACAAGCCTAAACTCATAATCGGCGGTGCATCCGCATACTCAAGAGAATGGGATTGGGCCAGAATGAGAGCAATAGCGGACAAGGTTGGCGCAATCATGTGGGTGGATATGGCACACCCGGCAGGGCTCATTGCGGCAGGGCTCCTGTCAAATCCCGTAAAGTTTGCTCACATTGTAACATCAACAACTCACAAGACGCTCCGCGGACCAAGAGGAGGTGTGATTCTCATGGGCAAGGATTTTGAAAATCCTTGGGGCCTCAAAACTCCAAAGGGAGCAACAAAGATGATGAGTCAGGTGCTCAATTCAAGTGTGTTCCCCGGCGTTCAGGGCGGTCCACTCGAGCATTGCATCGCAGCTAAGGCAGTGGCATTCTTCGAGGCGCTCCAGCCTGAATTCAAGGATTACCAGATACAGGTAAAGAAGAACGCGGCAGCTCTCGCACTGGCGTTCATTGAAAAAGGGTACAAAGTTGTATCAGGCGGTACAGACAACCACGTTATGCTCATTGACTTGAGGAGCAAATTCCCTGAACTCACAGGCAAGGCTGTTGAGAAGAGACTCGTTCTTGCAGATATCACAGTTAACAAGAACATGGTTCCTTTTGACACGCGTTCACCATTCCAGACTTCAGGTATCAGAGTTGGATCACCAGCCATAACATCAAGAGGTCTTGTTGAGAAAGACATGGCAGTCATAGTTGACCTCATTGACAAAGTTCTCTGCAACTTTGAAGATGATACAGTTCTTGAGAAGGTCAAAGCCGGCGTAAAGAACCTTATGCACGGCAGACCTCTCAATGCCTGGTAGTTTTCCAATACCAGTACAAATAGCCGATGGGCTTTCTAACCCACTGAATAAACGAAGGGAGACCGAGCTATTCGGCCTCTCTTTTTTGTTGATTTCTACTGGTTCAACCCCCGAAAACTTCCTGACTTTGACAGCTAATTTTTCATATTTTTGTAACTATCTATAATTCAGCTGTATAGAAAATGGCGTTGGGTGACTTGGGTGACGCAAGGTGAATTTTGCGTACCTTTGCCATATGTTCGTGCGAAGAAAGAAGAACCGAAGTGGCACAACCAGTGTGGTTGTCGTGGACAAGAGTTCCGGGAATTTCAAGGAACTCACGACCATCGGAGTATCTTCCTCTCCAGAAGAACTTGACGAGTTGGAACGTAAGGCACGTTACTGGATTGATCACCATACAGGCCAGCTCTCGCTTGACTTTGATGAGAGCGAAAAGGCTCTTCAGGAAGTAAAGAACACCATATCTCGCATAGAGAGAACGCTTCATAACACTCCACAGGTCATCCTGAACCACATCTATGACAGCATCGGCTTCAACGCCATCGATGATGATATCTTGCGGCATCTGGTGATTGCGCGCGTCTGCCAGCCACAGAGCAAGGTTGCAACTGTCGAGTACTTGAAATCATACTTCGACGAGGATATCCGTCTGCACAACATATACAGGTACATGGATAAGCTGTACAACACGCAAGGGGAGAAGGTGCAGCAGATAAGCGTGGAGCACACTATGAGGGTTCTGGGCGGCCGTATCGGGCTGGTGTTCTACGATGTAACGACACTCTACTTCGAGTCGATGCCGCAGCCTGATGACGAGCTTCGCCAGGCAGGGTTCTCGAAGGACGGCAAGACGGCAGAGTCTCAGATAGTGCTGGGACTGCTGGTCAGCGAAGACGGATATCCGCTGTCCTACTCAATCTTCAACGGAAGCCAGTATGAAGGGCGCACGATGATACCGATAATCGATGACTTCGTGCAGCGGTTCAACCTGACGGACTTCGTCGTCGTTGCCGATTCAGGGCTTATGAGCGCGAAGAACGTCGCCATGCTGGAGTCCGCCGGCTACAAGTACATACTTGGAGCGAGGATACGCAGCGAATCACCGGCCATCAAGGACTGGATCCTGTCCGTCGATCGGACCGACGGGAGCATGTCTGAATACCACAAAAACGACACGCAGAGGCTCATTGTCAGCTACTCGGACACAAGGGCAAGAAAGAACGCCTGGAATCGGAACAAAGGAGTCGAGAGATTGCGCAAGGCCTACGCCAAGGGTACGCTCACGAAAGATAACGTGAACAAGCGCGGTTACAACAAGTTCCTCGACATCAGCAAGGATATCACCGTATCCATCAATGAGGATAAGATAGAGGAGGATATGTTATGGGATGGTCTGAAAGGCTACATCACGAACACCGACCTGTCCATGGAGGAGGTCATATCCCAGTATCACGGTCTTTGGGTAGTGGAGCGGGCCTTCCGAATAGGTAAGGGCACGCTGGAGATGAGGCCGATGTTCCACTTCACGGAGAAACGCATCGAGGCCCACATCTGCATCTGCTTCGTGGCCTACAAGGAGTTGGAACGCGTCATCCGCTCAATAAGTCTTAGAATGAGCGTGGACAGGGTGCTTGGAATAGCGAAGACAATCACGACCATACGCCTGAGGCTACCAAACGGAGAGACCTACTCACAGACCCTCTTCACTACACCTCAGCAGGAGGCCCTCAGGCCGCTGCTGGATGCACTGAAAATCGACCCAAATGAACAGGGTAACGCATAGTCAAAGTCAGGATAAGATCTTGTTATTTGCAAAAGTAGCGAGGATCTCTCTTGCCTGGAACAGCAAAAAAAGACGCTGTTTTAAGGCTGGACTGCCAGAAGGTTCTGCTTGAACTGCTCAACCGAGCTGGCCCCGACTATTACAGATGTCACCTCGGGACGTCGGAGTATCCAGCGGAGAGCAATCTGTGAGATTGTTCGGCCCTCCTCCCTTGCCTGGGCTGCAAGTCCGAGTATCAGTTCCTTGTATTCCGGTGTGAAAAACGAAGGATTGATGGATCCCCCGTTAGCCATACGGGAGTCAGCCGGTATGACAAAATCATTTCCGGAAAGATATCGGTCTGTCAGCAGCCCCTGGTTTAGTGGGGAGAAAGCTACGTATCCTACGCCGTTTGCGGCAGCCTGAGGCAGGATCTCAGCCTCATGGTCACGTGTAAGCATATTGTATTTTCCTTGATACACCAGGCACGGTGTGTCGTGTGCAGCAAGATAGTCATATGCCTTCTGGGCCATATCAGCGGGGTATTTTGAGATGCCGGCATACAGGGCCTTGCCGGAACGGACTATGTCCACCAGTGCCTGCATCGTCTCTTCCAGAGGCGTCCTTGGATCAGGACGATGAGAATAGAATATATCCACATATTCCAGGTTCATTCTTTTAAGACTCTGGTCTATGCTGGCCATAAGGCTCTTCCTTGAACCCCACTCTCCATATGGACCCGGCCACATATGATGTCCCGCCTTGGAGGAGATGATCATCTCGTCGCGATGGGCCGCCATATCTTGCCTCATCACACGGCCGAAGTTCTCTTCTGCGGAGCCGAGAGGTACACCGTAGTTGTTTGCAAGGTCATAATACGTAACCCCTGCGTCATATGCGCATCGTACAAGGTTCCTGCAAAGGTCCAAGTCCTGCATATTGTGCCAGAATCCCAGCGCTATCCTGCTGAGCATAAGTCCGCTTCGTCCGCAATATGCGTACTGCATATTATCGTATCGCGAATCCTGTATATAGTAATTCTCCATCATATGTTAATTTTTAGAAGAGTGTCGGTTCCAGAGCCTTGGGATGGAAGCTTTTTCTATGTTGCTCCGTGTATCCGAGACGGCGTATGGCTTCCAAGTGCTCAGGAGTTGGATAACCCATATTGCGTTCCCAGCCATATCCGGGATATTGCAGGGCCAGTTCACGCATACGCTCGTCCCTCCAGGTCTTAGCAAGCACAGACGCAGCAGCTATGGACGCATAGGTAGCGTCGCCGTGGACTACGGTAAGATAAGGGTAATCCTCGAACTTGCGGAAGCGGTTTCCGTCTATCAACAGGAAATCAGGTTTTACAGCAAGACGTTTCACAGCCCTCTGCATCCCCGTGACGCTTGCCCAGAGGATGTTCAATTGGTCAATTTCCTCCGCGCTCACCTCCTCCACAGCCCAGGCCACGGCTTCACGTTCGATTATCGGCCGGAGTTCCTCCCTGGCCTTTTCTGTCATCTGTTTTGAATCGTTGAGAAGTGGATGGTGGAAATCCTGCGGAAGAATTACCGCAGACGCAAAGACTGGTCCGGCCAATGGTCCGCGACCGGCCTCATCGCACCCGGCCTCAAGCCTTCCGGCCTCCAGGTACGGTTTCAAGATGAAATGCTTGCCCAATGTGGATTATGGGTTTACGAAAGCCACATCCCCCTTTTTCAGGAAAAGGTAGTCGTGGCCGGAAAGAAGAGCATAGTACTCCTCTGTTTCCTCGTAATCAGCATCTGCGAGTATGGTGCCTTCTGCAACGGTACAGAATACAGGGAGGCCGCCCTCACCTGAATAGTTTTCACCGTAAACAGGAGTGTCCTCCCTTGCGGCTACCATCACAGCAGAGCCGTTGCCTTCATACCAGGTCATATAACCCAGATACTTGTTATTGGAATAGCCCACCTTGCCGGAAGCGCCGCGGACTTTATCCCATTTCTCGTTCTTTTCAATGAGGACACCGTCTCCCATACCGTGAAACTGCCCGTTAATCGTATCCACTATGGCAGCTTTGTTGGAAGCCTCTTCACGAACGTTCACAAAAAAATCTTCAGAAGTGGCATAGAGGACAGTGAACACCGGAGCATCCGGGTTGAATTTGACATCCGTCCCGGCAGCCGCAGCCTCTGCGGCGATGTCTTCGGCAGTAGTGACGGTTTCTGCCACCGGTGCAGTATTCTCATTGCCGGCTGGCTGGTTCTTGCAACCCAGGACCAGGGCTACGGTCAGGAAAAGTGGGATGAGGTACCTCATAATTAAACGTTTATTCTTTATAATCATCGATTTCAGGACGGAATGCCTCAGGCATCGAAAGTTTGAAGAGATTGCGTTCGTGCATACGGTCAATCTTGGCGCGCACCTCAGGATCAGGGCACTCGCCGGTACGGATGTATGTATCAAGTGTAGCGTAGCTGAAACCGAACTTCTCCTCGTCAGGGCAGCTGTGCGGCAGACCGTCATCAGGAATCTTATCAACCCATTTTGAAGGGATACCGAGACAGTGGCCTATGCCTTTCACCTCCTGTACCGTAAGACCGCCCATAGGGCTGAAATCGCCCACGCTGTCACCCCAGCGCGTGGAATATCCTATCCAGTCCTCGGACAGGTTGCAGGTGTTCACCACGCGGCCGTTCAGGCTCTGGGAAACAGCATACAGCACGGACATCCTCACCCTTGGCGGGATGTTCTGTTCGCTCTGGTTGGACAGTCCCTCAGGGAACTGGTCCCGGACAGTTGAATACCCGGCGATGATCGGGCCGATGGGGATGCAGTAGTACTTGATTCCCAGGTAGCTGCAGATCTCATCGGCACCATTCAGGCTCTGCCCTTCAGCAGGCATCGCAACACCTACTACACGGTCAGCACCAAGCGCCTTGGCGCAGAGAGCGGCAGCCACGGTGCTGTCCTTTCCACCGCTCATTCCCAGCACTGCGTTGCAGTCCGGGCCGTTTCTCCTGAACCAGTCTGAAATCCAGTCCAGACAGGCAGTTGTCAATTTCTTGTAGTCAATCATAATGAAATTATAATTCTGACGGCCAGTCCAACCAGAGGCGCTCGATATCTTCCTCTACCAGTGGAGCGCCATTCTGCACTTCTATGAAAGCAAGGTCGGTCAAAGCCTTCACTGCGTGTTTCTGTCCTTTTCTGATATGGGCAACAGAGCCGCGGCAGACCTTTGTAACTTCCCCATCCAGGAGGAGGAGGCCTTCTCCGTCAATAAAGGTCCATACTTCCTCTCTATGACGATGTATCTGGTAGGAGATGTTCTTGCCGGCCTTGAGAGTCAATGACTTAGTCAGCGACTTGCTTCCGTCCGGAAGATCCACTGAATCTATGACCCTGTAGGTTCCCCAACGGCGTTCCTCGTACATAGGGCGGTCGGACAGGTTCTCCACCTGTTTCTTGATATTCTCAGTCTGGTCCTTCCCGCAGACCAGTATGCCGTCGGGGCTGGCGGCCACCACTGTATCCTTCAGCCCATCGACAAAGATAGGGATTCCAAGTTCATTGACCACGTGCGTATTGGAACACTCAGGGCCCAGGACGGCATTGCCGATGGCAGGGTGATGCAGTTCCTCGGCCAGGGTATTCCAGGTCCCGAGGTCCTTCCACTCCCCCTTGAACGGTACAACCGCAACAGAATCGGCCTTCTCGGCAACTTCGTAATCGAAGCTGATCTTCGGGAAATCTGTATATCTTGAGCGGACCTCGGCAAATGTTTCTGCCTGTATGTATTTCTCAACGATGGCTGTCATATATCCCAGACGGAAAGCGAACACTCCCCCGTTCCAGAATGCGCCCAGTGCGAGCAACTGCTCGGCAGTGGCGGTATCCGGCTTCTCAGTGAAACGGGATACCTTGTAATAAGGTTCCTCTGCGCAGCTCTTCTCAGGAACGACGTATCCGAATTTAGATGAAGGATATGTAGGCGTGATTCCCATCAGGACAAGATCCGCAGCCCCGGTCTGGACGGTATCTACCATCTTTCCAATAGTCTGGAAGTAACCGGCCTCAGTATATGGGTCGCAAGGCATAATCACCACCGGTTCATCAGCATCGCAACGCATCTGCTTGGCCAGATAGCTGCAGGCCAATGCAATAGCCGGGAATGTGTCACGGCGTTCCGGCTCCAGTACGGTATGCACGTCCTCTCCCAGCTGGTTTATGACGATATCCCTCTGGGCGGCATTGGTAGCCACAGTCACCGTTGCGGTCAGGCCCGCTTCCCTGAGCTGGCGCACCACTCTCTGAACCATAGACTCCTTTTCGCCGTCCGGTCTCTCCAGAAGAGGCAGGAACTGCTTGGACCTTGCGTTGTTTGACAGCGGCCAGAGACGCTTCCCTGAGCCGCCTGAAAGTAATATTATCTGCATAGAATTGTATTCTGATCAATTATGCGAATATAACTATTTATCTCCATAAAACACATTCACATTAATAGAAATTCATTTATTGAAATATGCTATTCAGGCATCGATTATTGATAGCGCCAATATCCATCATTTAAAAAAACTTATAAACGCAATAATAATTCATATAGAAAGACCTCATATTTGCAACAGGTAAAGGAGCAGCGGACAGTCTGACCCGGGAGACAAAGGCCGCGAGACCAAGCCGACAACAAATTAATAGTTAATTATTATGGCAACGAAATTTTATTTATGTCCAATCTGTGGAAACGTCATCGTCAAGGTAGAGGACAGCGGCGTCACCCCACATTGCTGCGGGAAAGAGATGGTCCAGCTGACAGCTGGCGAAGTGGACGCTTCCAAAGAAAGGCACGTCCCTGTATTTGAGAGACTGGACAAATGCAAAGTCAGGGTTAAAGTGGGAAGCGAACCCCATCCGATGACCCCGGAGCATCACATCAACTTCATCTGGCTGGAGACCGTCCACGGAGGCCAGCTGAGGTATCTTTCTATGGACAGCGTCATCGCTCCTGAAGCAGAGGCCGAATTCTGCACCTGCGAGGATCCTGTAGTAGCGGTATATTCATACTGCAACCTGCACGGGCTCTGGAAACTCGAAGTCAACGAGAGCGCCAGCGGGAAATGCTGCACACGCACCGATAAATGGCACTGTAAATAATAGCTGTCAAGACTTGTTTGAATTCCTGAATCGCATTAACCAGATAAAATAAACAGCTATGATTACTAAAAAAATGACTGACGCTCTCAACGAGCAGATCAACGCAGAACTCAGGTCTGCATATCTCTATCTTGCTATGTCTCTGGATGCAGACAGCAAAGCGCTCAAGGGCATTTCCAACTGGTTCTTTGTACAGTGGCAGGAGGAGCAGGACCACGCCAGGATCTTACAGAAATATGTCATAGACCAGGACTCCCAGGTCAAGCTGAAGCCGATTGGTGAGGTACCGTCCTCCTGGAACTCCCCTCTTGATATGTTCATCCACGCGCTGGAGCACGAAAAAGAGGTCACAAGGCTGATTCACGAACTCGCCCGGCTTGCCTTCACTGAAGGAGATATGGCCACACTCAGCAGGCTGGAATGGTTTATCAATGAACAGGTTGAAGAAGAAGCCAGTGTCCGTGACCAGATTGACTCGTTCACCAGAATCAAAGGCCATCCTGAACTCACAGAATTCCTGGACAAGCCACTGATGGATCGCCAGTACACACCTTCTTCTGAACTGTAATCCTGACAGGATTCAATACTTTCTTCACTGGCTGGCGGGGTTTCCCCGCCAGCCTTATCTTTCTGTCCGGGATTTTTTCTTAAGATAGAAAATCCTATATTTGCATATGACTGAATATGCAGAAGAATATGAAGATGAAAGATAGAACAAAAGCTCAGAACAAGTATATGCAGATGGCCATCGACGAAGCCCGCAAGGGAATCCGGGCAGGGCACGGAGGTCCTTTCGGCAGCGTTATCGTCAAAGACGGGGAGGTTATCGGCAAAGGCCATAACCGGGTTGTAAAGAACAACGACCCGACCTGCCACGGCGAGGTTGCCGCCATCAGGGACGCCGGTTCAAGACTGGAGACATTCGATCTCAGCGGATGCGAGATATACACCACCGGCGAGCCTTGCCATATGTGCCTGTGCGCCTGTCTATGGGCTAATATCAGCAAGATATATTACGGCTGTACCATCGCTGACAACGACCATATCGGATTCCGCGATGACAAATTCAACGACATCTTCGGCGGCCGTGAAAAACTACCTGGATATATGGTTGAGATAGACCGCGAAGCCTGCCTGGACCTGTTCGACGAATACCTCAGCCTGGATCATACGGAATACTGATCCAATATTATTCCTCAAACAATTTGGAGTACTCCCTCGCTTTTGCCGTCAGAGGCATAGGATAAGCGCGGGAGCTTGACGGCATACGCCACCACCGGATCTGCCTGCCATCTATGACAAGATCCGTGAAAGAGCTGACCGGTGGCACAGAAATGCCATTGCAAGTACTCTGGAGGATGTTCACCAGTTCCTCGCTGGACTTCCCGCCAGTAGTCACTACCACCCGGCATCCAGGCATCTTCCGCAACATCCCAAGGACATCCGCAGGCTCGAGGATTTCCAGGAATTCATCACTTGCATTTCCCTTCCATCTGCAAACTTTTGAGGCTGTGTCATAGAAGGCCAGTCCCTTTAACTTGCAGAATTCTATGATACGGCCACGATCGAAATGGCCGCCACAAGCCTCAAAGCGGTGCTGGTCCCCAAAATGAACCAGACCCTGGATTCTCCAGAAGTCATTGATCCAGTTAGGATAGAAGAACTCCATAGACCATCGGGCCTTGGGCGGCGGAAAACTTCCGAGAAACAGTATCCGGCCGTTCTCCGGCAGGAACGGTTCCAAAGGATGCCTTTCTATGACGATTCCGCATCTGGCCAGATCCACACGATGGGATTTCTCAAATGCCACCCCCTCGGCAAGAAGACGGTCATATTGCACAGAAGGACCGCCGCAGCCGAAATTGTCGGCCAGGGACCCGTCAGCAGCCACAACCCTGTGGCAAGGAACGGCAGGCGCATATGGATTGACGTGCAGCGCATTTCCAACGGCACGCGAGCCTCCCGGACAGCCGATGATCTCGGCAATCTGCCCATAAGTAGCAACGCGTCCTTTCGGGATGCGCTTCACCGCTTCATAGACTCTTTCAGAAAACAGTGTCGGTTTCAATCCTGGTAGTCGTCGAAGGATTTGACGTTCTCCAGATCTTCAAAGACGACGACGCCGTCCCGGACGGAAGCCCTGACTCTGTTGATGAACCTGTACGGGTAATCATCCTCTCCGTCATTGCCCTCATAATAATACCAGTCCCCTTCCTTCCAGAGGCGGAGTATCTTTCCTGAAGAGGCATCCTGGGAGTCACTGCGGAAAAGCCAGCCTGCATATACGGTCTGACCAGGCTCGCAGTCGTATTCATAGGCATCCGCCAACTTCTGGAGAAGTTCGGCAGAGCAATGCTCCTCCAGATATCCGTAATCATTGAACCGGCCATTCAGATACATATCACGGATTGCGGCAGAAATTTCGTCGCCGCTTTCTTCAGCAAACTCGGTGACCTCAGATTCAACGGCCGGCTCTTCCCCATCCTCAGCCTTCTGATTCTGCGACTTGCAGGCAGTGCAAAGCAAAGCGGCACAGACAGCGGCAGTTAAGAAATAACGGAAAACTTTCATAAGTATAAGTTTTTGAAAGGATATTAATTGATATACGGAATCTATTTTTCCAAGCCCGGGCCGGCAGCATCAACACTTATGATATGATGGTTCGCGAGTGGCGCACGGAGGAAATATTCCGATGCTCCCGGAGCTTGAACCAGAATCTGGGTGCGGCACAGACTCGGCTCGGAAAGGTTCCTGACAATCCTGCAGGGGATGGATGCCACCGACCTGAGGTCAGGTGAGAATTTGCAGATACGTGCCTCAGTTTCCGGCAGTTCACCCTTGATGGCCGTGCCTATTCCGGACTCGAAGTGAGTCATATAAGAATAGCTGCGCACCATAGACAGAGGGACGGTACAGTGTGCGAAAAGCAGGTTGTCTCCGTCGATGCGGGACAGGTTGCACTGGAATCCCGGACAGCCGTATGTCTGCTGCAACCATACCATAGTCAGGAGCGCCGGGATATCGCCCTCACAGCTGGAAGGGATGCCCTCCGCATTCAACCTTGCAAGAGCAAGGCAGCCCGTATTGTGAACTGTATCCAGGAGGTCGAAACAGCGTATTGTAATGCCTCCCAGACGATGTCTGACGATTATTCCGCGCAGCGCTTCGTATATGAGTTCAGAGCCTTTGAACGAACGGAGGTCGACAGCATCCGTCCCTGAAACAGCCCTGGCTTTCAACTCATCCAACAGTTCCTCCATAGGAACATCAACCAGTTCAGCGTTCAGCCGGGCGCGGACATCGGCATAACCGACATCAGAGGCTATCAGCCAGTCCGAAGGTTTGCCTATGACTCCGAGCCTGACACCGCCAAGATCGATTTTCGGGAGCGGCTGCACAAAGGCCGTTGCGGGAGGGATAGTGTCTGCAGCACAGGCTGAGCCGGCGGCTTTCAGCCTCTCAGCAATCTTTGCCGGATGCCCGTGAAGGATTTCGCCCTCCTGTCCCCTGCTGCGCAGCCAGGCAAGGATTTCCATCGACGCCGCAAGCGAATTGCTCTTTCCGGAAGTAAGGAGCAATATCTCTCCCTTCAAACCAAGTTTCTTGAAAAGTCCCTCCGTTCCGCCGGTCCGGATATATATCAAATCCTTCCCGTGTGTCCCGTAAGAAGAGAAATCCTCTCCCTCAAATAAGAACTCTTCCCCTGTCTCAGCCTGGATTTCCCTGATGAACGGATCCGCCCTGACGTCCCTGCACAACTCATTGTGAAGTGCGGAAGACAATGTGTAAAGTGCTGTTGCCATACTACAAAGATAGTAAAAGAAGAAAAAAAGTTATATTTGCAATATGGAAAAGATTGATCTGACTAAGTATGTGAAATCCGGAGAGGGCGCCAACGGGAGCAGCTACGACTGCATCTCCGACAACTCTCTGATGGTCAAATTGTACAACCCCGAATACCCCAATGAGGCGATACGTACAGAACTGGACATAGCCCGCAAGGTTTTCGAACTGGGAGTGCCGTCGCCGGAGCCCGGGGAGATGGTCACGGACGGGGAAAGGACCGGTATCAGGTTCAGGAAGATCACGGGGAAGCGCAGCTATTCCCGTATGCTTGCCGACGAGCCTGAACGTGTGGAAGAACTCAGCCGTGAGTTTGCACGATACTGCAGGAAACTTCACACCACCCAATGCCCGGAAGGTCTGTTCCCAGATGCAAAACCGCAGTTCCTGCATCTGCTTGAGGCTGACAGGATGTTCAACGATGCCCAGAAGCAGACAATAGCCGACTTTATAAACTCAGTGGAAGACTGCGGCACGGCCCTGCACGGAGACCTGCACATAGGCAACCTTATCAGCACTCTTCCAAAGGGTGCCCCGATAAGTTCTCCACACGATGTCTATTTCATCGACCTGGGCTATTTCTCCCGCGGATGCCCGCTCTTCGACCTGGGAATGACCCAGAACATATGTCTGAGCTGCAGCGAGGAATTCCGCCGGCACGACTTCCACGTAACCGGGGAATTGACAAAACTCGTATGGGAGTTTTTTGTCGATGAATACTTTGACGGGAAACTGACATCCAGTCAGGCAAGAGATCTCGTATATCCTTATCAGGCAGTCAAGCTGCTGCTTGTAGAATACAACATAGGGCCAGCATTCCCTAAGGAATACGTGGCCCTGATAAAGGATGCGTTCGGATTCTGATTACTGAATTGCCGTAATAACTGTCTGCCAGAAAGTATTGGCATTCACACCGCTGAGCATAACAGACCTGGATTTGTCGCTGATTGAAGCGACAGAAGTCTTACCGTACTCGTCAGAATCAATCTGGTCATTCAGGGTCAGTGTAGCCACATCAGTCTTGGTAACGAAACCGGAATTCAACAAGGTAGCCGCGGCCACAAGGCTCTTAGGGTAGAGATTAAGGGCAGGGTCGGCTTCAAGAGTTTTCTTTGGCTTGCTGTTATTAAGGATATCCAGCATCTTAGGATCGTTAAAATGGGAGATGAGGTCATTCAATCTGTCCTTGCCCATTCCAAGCAGAGCCACAATGTCAAGAGGCACGATTGTATGTGTTGGTAACTCTGACTCATAACAGAGTTTCATAGCGTCCGGGTCGAAGAGCGCATTGAACTCAGCGAACTCAGTCGCATCTCCCACGCCATAGAAGGCGCCACCTGTAAGAATGAGTCCTCCGACCTTCTTAGGAAGCTCCGCATTCTGGATAATAGCCTTGGCGACATTGGTTGCCGGACCCATTGAAACGATGACCACATCACCCTCGTTGGAATTGACAATGCTGTTGATCAACTCAGGCGCACTCATAGAAGACACGCTCAGGGTAGGCTCTCCGCCATACTTGGTCTGATAGCAGGAATTCCAGCTGAGGACCTCCGGCGTATCAAGACAGCCGTGATTTCCGCCGAGATAGCCTGGATGTTTCTTGATTTCATCCAGGAACGTGTCCAGACGTCCGTCACGGATAGGTTTGTTCTGTCCCACAGCTACAGGGATATTGGTCTTGCCCAGCAGCTCGAGCTCACGGATTACGCCGGCGGCAGCCTCCTGCGCCCAGCAGTTTCCGGAAGTGGTGGTGATTCCAAGTACATTGACCCTATTTGACTTGAGCAGCATAGACAATGCAATATTGTCATAGCCTTCCTGAAAGTCCGTGTCTATAATGATTTTGATAGGAACTTCCGGAACTGGATCCGGTACAGGTTTGTTGCAGGAAACAATAACCAACGGCAGCAGAGCCGCCAAAATAAAACTGATTTTTCTCATAATAAAAAAGCCTTTTATTATATAATGTCGATAATTGCCAAAACTTTGCATCAGATATGCAATTTTTTTGCCAATTATTTATTGAACGAGTCGCTGTTGATCTCCTGCTTCATCTCTTCTATCACTCTGAGGAGGTATTGACCGTACTGATTCTTCAGCATCGGCTTTGCGAGTTCGCGCATTTTCTCCTCTGAAATCCAGCCTTTACGGTATCCGATTCCTTCAAGGCAGGCAATCTTCAAGCCCTGGCGTTTCTCTATAACCTCCACAAAGGTGCTGGCCTCGCTAAGGGAATCGTGGGTACCTGTATCGAGCCAGGCGAAGCCGCGGCCCAGAGTCTGCACTTTCAGCTGGCCATCGGCAAGGAATTCCTGATTCACGGTGGTGATCTCCAGTTCCCCGCGGGCCGAAGGCTTTATATGCTTTGCTACCTCCACCACCTTGTTCGGATAGAAATAAAGGCCCACTACAGCATAGTTGGACTTAGGTTCCTTTGGTTTCTCCTCGATGCTCAGGCAGTTGCCGTCCTTGTCGAATTCAGCTACACCGTAGCGCTCGGGATCGTTCACCCAATAGCCGAACACAGTGGCCTTTCCTTCCTCCTCCGCAGTCCTGACAGCCTCCTTCAGGAGTCCTGTGAAGCCGCTTCCGTGGAAGATATTGTCTCCCAGCACAAGGCATACAGAGTCATCCCCGACGAATTCCTCCCCTATTATGAAGGCCTGTGCAAGTCCGTCCGGACTCGGCTGCTCAGCATATTGGAAATTTACACCATAGTCACTTCCGTCTCCAAGAAGCCTCTTGAAGCCCGGCAGGTCCTGAGGTGTCGATATGATGAGGATATCCCTTATTCCTGCAAGCATAAGCACAGAAATAGGATAGTACACCATAGGCTTGTCATAGATAGGCAGCAGCTGCTTGCTCACGCCCTTTGTTATAGGGTACAGTCTTGTTCCGGATCCACCGGCTAGAACGATTCCTTTCATAAAATCAAATTTTACAAAGATACTGATTTTTTAGAACTCCGACGCAAGAAGCAGCCAGCGGACAGCGGTTCCGCCCCAGACTTCCCTGTAGGTAGCGGTATTGAACTGCGGCCAGTAAGGCTCGTCGCCGTTGAAGAGGGCCTGCATTCCGACAGGTATCTCGCCGACCATCTCGCCAGGAAGGGCGTTGTAAAGCTGGCAGTAGTAGCTTCCCTCGCCGTAGATAAGGCTCTGGCCGAAAGGATTGAAACCGGTCACCCAGCTGAGCTGGCGCTCGGCTATGTCACGGAGTTCCTGGTCGTCAAGTATGTCAGCGCAGATGGCCGCGGACTTGCCTGCTGCAAGGTTGACGGCAGTGTTGCCCTTGAAGGAATACCATACAGGGAACACACGCAGATAGTGTTCATCATCCAGCTGGACGCCGTTGCGGAGCATCTCCTCGTAATCCTTTTCCCCGTCAGCCTTGACGCCTACCTGCCAGATGTAGAACTCCACAGAATCCGCCTTGGCCTCATTGATATTGTAAACGCCGCTAGGGATCATTCCGTAAGGGGCGACATAAGACATCATCGCCTTAAGATAATCTCCGTAGAGCTTTACGGAAGCCTTCCAGCGCGGAGCCTCAGGGTTCTCAGGCTGAGTCTTCAGCAGAGCCTGGATTGCCTGCATATAGGCATAGTCGCGGGACTGATGGTTATAGTGGACGGTAGAATTGCGCTTGTCGTTCCTATAGAAGAATCCGCTCAGTCCGCCGATAGGTTCAATCTGCTGGCAGTCAAGGGTATACTTGATTGCATCGGCAGCTATCACCGCATACTGCTCTTCACCGGTAAGTTCATAAAGCTGGCTTGCAGCCCAGGATATTCCCGCGCTGTACTGGCTGTATGAAGTCATTGATATATGGCCGCGCGGAGAAGCGATACGGAGTTCTTCGAAGCCGAGTTCGGCAAAACGCTTCTGTGCGAACTCGAAGTCCTCCTGGGCGGCAGTGCGCAGTTTTTCGCAAAGGCCCGGGTCATCGGTGCAGACCATCGCGGCGTAAGCCTCAATACCGGAATACAGATAGTTCTCATATGCGCGGTTGTCAACACGCACCTCCCTGCGGCCGCTGTCATCGTCAGTGCCTATCTTGCCGTCCGTCCAGAGGTTGGTTCCCCAGGAAATAGCACGGACTCCGTCTCCGAGACGGGTCCTGAGGACGAGGTCGATACCCCAGAGGCCCTCTTCCATCATACGGTTGTAAAGGTCGATATTTCCCTTTTCCTTGGCAGTCTGTGCCATCTGCAGCAGCGAGAATGCGATTTCTGCGCTCTGGATGAACTGCTGGGACATATCGCCGGCATCGTGCCAGCCCCCGTGGATAGGATAGATTCCTCCGTCATATTCGAAGTGCAGGTCGTTGTGGCACATACCGTGATGACCAGAAACCGGGTATCCGCACCTCTCGCAGAAAAGGAAGTTCAGCACTCTCCAGGCTGAATCCTCCCAGACGTCATCGTCAATATAGAAAGGCTCGGTCTTGACACCGCCTGCCTCAAGATAATATCTGCCAGGGCGGCGGAGTCTGGAGAAGTCCATAACGTTGAACAGGCCCAGGCGGGTGCTGTCCTGCCTGATTTTTCCGCGGAAGACCTTGCGTCCTGTCCTATAGTCTCTTACGAAGAACTTAGAAGCTCCTTCCACAGTACTCAGGGCAGTCTTCTCCGCCTTGGTGGTATAGCCTGTAGTGGAGAAGATTATGCGTCCGTCGGCAGGTTTCCATCCCAGTACAGGTTCTGGATCCTCGATTTTCTCCAGACGTATGTTGTCCACATAATATACTACCGTGTCAGGCATTGAAAGTTCCTGACCGAACAGGTCGATGGCGAAGCGCAGCCCTGCCACCTTGTCCCTTGGAAGTATAGGCATTTCCAGACTGCACTCGTTCCACTGCTGGTTCTTCAGGTTGATCTCGTGCTCGCCTTCACGGTCATACTTGTCCGGAGTCTTTATCTCACCGTCATTCTGCACTGTCAGCGCAAGATAGACGGTCCTGGCTCCCGGACAGTCAGGGTAAATGCTGAAGCTGATGCGGTTGTATCCGCGCCAGTCAGCGCCTCCCACATTCAGTACGGCTTCACAGAACCCACGTCCGAGGCCTCTGCCGAGCATCTGCTCAGGATGGGCAGGAGATTCAAGCTTGAGGCTATGGGAGCCCTCGACAGCCTTGTCCCCGAGACTCATTGTCCCGTGACCGTCGTGGGTCCATCCGTCAAGTGTCTCCACTCCGCTGAGGAGCTCGCTTTCAAGCACTGTCTTCTGTGCGCAGAAAGCCTCCACGGATTTCTCCGGATGGAGTTTCAAAGGTTTGTGGATATAACCGGACTCCACAATGTCCTTGTACAAATCCTCGTCCACCTGCCCGCGCACGCCCTGTGGAACCATCATCGATACCACGAGCGCCGCAGCTGCCGCAGCAGCCTTGAAATTTAAGGTCTTTTCCATATGCGGTTATTTTAAAAAATTCGAACACAAGCGTCCTGGATGCCTGTGTTCGAAGATCAAGCGGTTTCCCGCTAGAACATTGCTATAAGTTCCTCGTTAGAATAAGCGTCTGCGCCATAGCAGGTCTTGAGATATGCAAGACCGCCGATGTAGTCCTCCTCTGTGAAGGAGTCGGTAGCTTCTTTGGCAACGACCACGTTGTAGCCGAGCTGGAATGCGTCAGCGGAGGTGTGACGGACACACATATGTGCGTGGAGACCGGTCATCACGACAGTCTTGACGCCAAGTTCGCGGAGGAGGGCATCAAGGTCAGTCTGGAAGAAACCGCTGTAACGTCTCTTTGGAACGACATAGTCTTTATCACAGAGATTCAGTTCAGGAATCACCTGTGCGCCAGGAGTGCCGGCAATGGCGTGGTCTCCCCAAACCTCGAGCTCACGGTCGATCTTAGGAAGATGTGCATCGTTGCAGAAAATGACAGGGATTCCGGCCTCTCTTGCAGCGTCAAGAAGGCGTGCAGTTGCCGGAACGATAGCCTTGCCTCTGTCGCAAGCGAGTGCGCCAGTGACAAAGTCGTTGAGCATGTCAACGACAAGGATTGCGGGTTTGTCAAGCTTTGCCATAATGATATTATGATTTAAAACACATTCAGATAATGGAAGTCGTGACTGGTATCGCCGATGACACGGCCAGGGAGCGAAGAGCGGACGCCGGAATCTACAGGCAGCATTGCCGATGTAGAAGCGGCTCTCTCCTGATTCCGGGCAGCGGCTGACTTCCCGCCGCCGATGAGATTGAGGGCAGCGGCGAACATTGTCTCGGCAGGATCGCCGAGCTGACAGCCGTCAAGCGGGTTGTCCTGAACCTTATAGTCAGGCTGGAAACCGTCAGGCATACAGCCTGTATTTCCGTTCTTGTCCGCATACCTTCCTATCATCACATATATGCCGTAGTTGTCCGAATATTTCTTACCCTCGGCATAGTCCTGGGCGGAAAGCTGGCTCTTGACATCGTCATACCACTCAGCAGCGGAATAGACGATACCGGTGCAGTATTTACCGTAGGTCTTCTCACCCAGCAGCACGACAGGGACATACGGCTTGAGACTGTTGATAAGGCACTCGGACGCGGAGGCCGAGTAGGCTCCCACAAGCACATACAGTTTCTCTATGCCGATATTCGCATCAGCGGTGCTGTATACGTAGTGCCTGCCATAAGCGGAGAAGTCGAATTCAGATGTCAGGGAATAGGAGTTTCCCCAACCTGCATCCGTGAGAATGGAGTTGTAAACCGTTTTCTCATAGACACTGCCTGCCTTCACATCGGCTTCCGGTGCCAGCATTGATGCCAGTGTGTGCTCTGTCTCCACGAGCCCGCCGCCATTGTAGCGCAGGTCCAGGACCAGATGGGTCACACCGTATTCCTTGAACTGCCGGCAGGCATCGATGAGCTCCTGATAGCAGTCCGGCGTGAAGGACGTGAAGTGCAAATAACCCACTCTGACATTGCCCAGGGACAAAGTCCGGACAGTGTGGACAGGGTTCACGTACATCGCGACGGAATTCATAGCGAGCTTGGAGCCGCCCTGCAGGGTGAAGGTGCAGGAATTGGAAACGGACATCCCGGTTACGAGCTCCGTGTAGTTCTTCGCACTGATGCGGGTACCGTCCAGTTCCGTTATGACATTGCCCCGGGAAAGCCCTGCCTTCTGGGCCGGGGTGCCGTCATAGACGTAGACCACTACCATATTGATATTTGTCCTGGAAGCATCAGCATAGTACAGGACATAGTCGAAGCCGTAAGTCTTGCCGGTGCCTTCCATAGAAGAAGTGAACGATGAGTAGTCGTCAGTCAGCTGGGTCCATCTGTCCACATCCTCCCCAGATGAGTTCTTGTATCTGACCGCAAGCACCTTGGGCGCAGGTTCCTCATACGCTCCCCAGCTCTTGAGGTCTTCCGCCACTTCCTTGTTCCACAGATAATATGTACTCATCATATTATATGCGAAGGTATTGACACAACGGTATTCCTTCTGGAGTTCTGTTTCCACCAGAACAGGATCCGTTCCCGGGTCGTCAGGTTTGTTACAACCCACAAGGATGCACGCCGCGGCAAAGAGCGCAGGTATGCATCCTGAAATTCTATCCGTCATTCTGGACACGGACGGCTATTTTCTGCCGAAAAGTCCTCCGAGAATGCTAGTAGCAGCACCGAGAAGGCCGTTTCCGCCACCCTTGAGAGCAATGAGGATATCGTTGATATCAACGTCTCCGTCACCGTCCTGGTCCTTGATAAGACCGGAGAGTTTTGTCATTGCCATAGGGACAAGGCCGCTGAGGGAGCTCTGGAGGCCCTTGTCATGATTCAGGTTCTTGAGGATGTTTCCGGCGAACAGGTTTCCCGCCAGGGCTGTTACAGGGCTGGTTGCAGGGTTATCCTTTCCGGAGAACAGGCCCTTGAGGACGTCAAGTCCGCCAGGCTTCGCAGCAGTCTGGGTAAGGCTGCCAAGGATTGAGTCGGAAAGACCGCCCATTACTTTTTCCTTGATATTTGAAGGGATAACGCTTTTTCCTGCTGCAGATGTCACTGCGGAAGAGATGATGTCATTGATTGATAGTGCCATTTTCGGTTATTTTTTATGTTGTTCAAATGTAGGTATTTTTTATCAATATTTATACATTTGTAAGTTATGAAGCGAACATTATTCCTCATCGGGCTCTTTTGGACCATTGTTCCGGCCATTGCCCAAAGCAGTCAGCAGAACAAAATAAACAGTGTAAGCATAGATGTAGCGCTTGACAGCCTCGGCGGTGCCGACATCACTGAGATATGGGACGTTGAGATAAACCTTCTCAGCAACACTGAGTGGTATCTGGCAAAGAACAACCTCGGCCCCGGGAAGGTCAGCGGCCTCCAGGTCTGCGACACGCTCACGGGAGAGGTATTCCGGCAGGAATACGCCTGGGACACCGGAGGCTCCAGAGAGCAGAAGAAAGGCCGATGCGGAATTGTGGACAGAAGTTATGTCCAGAGTTACGAGCTCTGCTGGGGTGTCGGGGAGAACGGCCCTCACGTGTGGAAAGTCCAGTACCATTATGATAATCTTGTAACCGCATTCAGTGACAGCTGCGCCTTCAACCATATGTTCCTCTCAGACGGATTCGACCCCGCTCCGGACACTGCCAGCGTCATCATCCGCTACCCCGGCAAGCCTCTCACCGATGACGTGGCATCCGTATGGGCCTTCCGCTTTGAGGGCGAGATAGGTTATCGTCCATTGGACGGCACAATCTACGCCCACACTTACAAGAGCCTCACCCCTGAAGACGGAATTGTGGTCCTGGCCGCTTTCGACAGTTCTCTCTTCCGGCCTGCAGTAAAGATAGATGACAGCTTCGGGACATTGAAGGAGAAAGCCTTCGAGGGCAGCAATTATTTCAAGGACTACAGCTCGGAGCCTGAAAGGCCCTGGTGGGAGAAGGTTCTCACTACAATATTGATAATAGTAGTGATACTGTTCGCAATCATACTGTATTACGCCGGCCCTATGCTGCTCGTTATCGGCGCCGGATACTTGTTCGGAACCATAATACCTTTCATCTGGGGCATCATCAGCCTTTATCCGTTAAGGATGTACATCAGGCGCAAGAAATGTTTCAAGAACGGAGCGCAGTGGTACAGAAAGGTTCCTGACGCGAATACTCTGAAGGACGTCCCATACATAATGAGCCATTACAGCTACAACATCCTGTCCGAGCCGGAAGGATGGGACAACCAGCTCACGGCAGCCTACATAATGAAACTGTTCTTCGAAGGAGGACTCTCCCTGTACAAGGAAACGGACAAGCACGGAAAACTCCGTTCCTACCTCAATGTCACTAAGGACTGGAAAGGGCCGTCTGACAGATGCAGCGAGAACGACAGACAGGCTATGTTCCATCTGTACGGAATATTGAAGTGCGCATCCGGACGTGACCTTATCCTTCAGGACGGAGAGCTCAAGAGATGGAAGAAGGATTCCGGGGAATCTTCCATCAAGGCATTCTACAAACTCAGGGACAGGTCCAATATGAAATGCGACCAGGAGGAAGCGTGCCAGACCCTTGGTCTTTACAACTATCTCAAGGATTTCTCCGCCCTAAGCGAGAGGGGTGTCCAGGATGTCATCCTCTGGAATGACTACCTTGTATACGCAACCGCATTCGGAATAGGAGACAAGGTGATGAAGCAGATGAAGGAAATAGCTCCTGAGTACTTCGAGCTTTCCAAGGTCAACGAGTTCCTGGGTACTGACGGAAACATTCTTTACAATATCAACTCCCTGTACAATCTCTCATCCAATGTCAGCTCGTCCTATGTGGGCAGCAGTTCCAGTGGAAGTTCGTCAGGAGGCATCTGGAATTCCTACGGCGGACATTCATCAAGCTACAGCGGTGGCGGCGGACATTCTTCCTACCACGGTGGCGGCGGTCACACCGGCGGCGGTGGTGGCGGCGGACGCTAACGCAGCGTCCCGGCTATTCGTTCTGACAATCCATCCTTGGTCTTAGGGTGGATATTGTCGGTTTCGCAGACATCGGCAGATTTAACGACGGTAACTCCCGGCACTACAACCGGGATGCGGAGCTGCGCTTCCTGCACGGCCTTCCAGGAAGGGTCGGGACGATGGACATAGTCCGCTATCTGGACAATCGTGAATGGAAGTGACGGATCCTTGAAAGCTTCGCGCCAGGAGAGGACAAGTTCGCGGGCAAGGAGCGGATAAATAGCCGCCTCGCCGCTGCCGGTGTTGGATTCACCCTGATACCATACCACGGCGGAAACCGCATACGGCAGGAGAGGCTCAAGAGTATAGTGGTACAGGAAGCCGTCGCCGTTCCATTTCCCATATACCTTATGATAATGGTCCCTGTATATCTGGTCCTGCGGGAGATGATAGAACTCCCCTGCTATGCGCTCTTCAGGAATCCAGGATTCGATTACCGAAGCGCCCTGATAGCAGTTGATTATCCCCACTGCCTCGCGTTCGTTTTCCCTGCGCAAAGAGTTCCCGACCAGGTATCCGATAGCAGACCAGTTGCCTGCATCATCGGCCCGGCAGGGCACCCAGCCGTCTTCCGGGGTATAAGGCTCACCGGGTTCCAGACGCGGCAGGGTGAACTCCCGCAGGAGAGGGTCTGACTTCCAGCTTTCCGGCGCCGAGGACGATTCCTTAAGTTTGAACTGGATATTCGACTGGCCTGCCATAATTATGACAGTGCCAATGTAAACGTCTTCCACGACCGCCTTTCCTCCGGGATATGAGATGGTCATCCTGTATGGTCCGCCAGCCTTCATCGCAGGCAATACAGCCTCCCACCTGCCATCAACGGCCTGGCACACAGCACGCTTTCCCGCGAGGCTCACAGATATCCGGCCCTCCCCTTCTCCGAACACCCTTATCGGCTTTCCCTTAGCCAGGACCATTCCGTCAGAGAACATAGGTTCCAGGGTGAACGCAGCAGCAGACAACGCGAAAGCCGCAAGCAGTGCAATTGTGGCAATGAATCTTTTCATATATGGATTGATGTTATTTTCTAGTGAAACGGAAGATGTCCACAGCGTTGCCGCCACCGTTGGAACGGCCCTGGGCTGTCATAAAGAGGTACTGGTCATCGTCGGATATATCCAGTCCGACAGGGAAGGAATCAGCATCGAGGGCTGCGACCATAGTCATAGTCTCAGTGTCAACCACGGAGATCTTGCTTGCAGTGTTGCAGGCTGCAATGATATACCTGCCGTCGGAACTGGAGACTATCGTCCTGGCCCCCGGGTGGACCTTGCAGTTCTCCCATATGGTCACGGGAGCGGTTTTCCTATCCGGTGTAAGGTTGCCTATCGCCTCATAGATATTGCGAATCGATGTCCTCTGGACGTATCCCGCACTGTTGATGCTGCAATACAGATAGCCGTTCTTGTAGATTATATGGCGCAGGTTGGACATCATTCCGGTAAGCCTTCCGAGGTAGCGGGAGCTGCGCAAGTCGATGACGGCGATACCGCCGGAACCGCCCATACAGCCTACCAGGAGATACTTTCCGTTAGGGGTGAAGAGTGTTCCTCTGAGGCAGTAGCCGCTGCCTACATCGCGGTTCACGGGTTTGGTGCGGCTGTAGTTCAGTTGAAGTTTGTAATCCACCACGTAGCAGTCAGTGTACTTCCAGTCCTGGGGGTCATCGGACGATATGTCCAGCACTCCCACGGTATTGTTGCCCCAGTGCGTCACGGCAATCCTGCTGCCGTCCGGGGAGGTGGTTATCATCTTCGGGAGCGGTCCTGTCTCGAAGAGGCGGATAATCTCATCGGTACGGGTGTCGATGACTGCCATTGCCGAAGGGTCCTGCGCATTGATATCGTAGCTGCGGCGGTAGTAAGGGACCCAGAGGTATCGCCCGTGATGGGAGAACGTGCTCTCCACAGGCTTGCCGGAGAAGGTATTGCGGTCCTTCTTGTCATAGCTGAAAGGGAAAAGGCCGCTGTCCGGAGCCCAGAGTTCAGCATCGGCACTGGTGAAAGTGTGCTTGATGACTTTGAGTTTATTGCCGGTCTGGAAATCGAACACTACAGTGCGCATTCCCTCAAGGGAATTCACGTAGTACTTGGTTCCGTCCGGATGGATGTTTACGGACTTCGGAGAGTTGATATCCTCGTCCTTGGAACGGGCCGGTCCACCGAAGTTCTGCTTCTTGGCTATAAGTTCCAGACGGAATCCGTCCGTTTCAACAGCTTTCCCTTCAGACGGGTGTATGATGCCCTGTGCCGTTGCAGTATTGGCTGCCAGAGCCGAGGCTATGGTGACGATGACCGCCAGAAGATGATTTCGTCCGTGCATATTATCCGGTAAAAATGTCAGTGCTTGATCAGCTGGAGGAACTCGTTACGGGTGCGGGCAGAGGACAGGAAGATTCCGGAGAATGCCGATGTGGTGGTAAGGGCGTTGGACTTCTCCACTCCCCTGATCTGCATACAGGTATGGTTCGCCTCTATCACCACTGCAACACCCAGCGGATGAAGTGCGTCCTGGAGGCAGTCTCTGATCTGCACCGTCAGGCGCTCCTGGACCTGAAGGCGGCGTGCGAACGTATCAACCACGCGGGCAATCTTGCTGAGTCCGGTGATCTTTCCGTCAGGGATGTAGGCGACGTGGCACTTGCCGATGAACGGGAGCATATGGTGCTCGCAGGTACTGTACAGCTCGATATCCTTGACTATTACCATCTGCTGGTATTTCTCCTCGAACATCGCGCTCTGGATAATCTCCGTGCCGTTCTCCGCATATCCCTTTGTGAGGAACTGAAGGGACTTCGCCACGCGCTCAGGCGTCTTGACCAGGCCTTCGCGCCCAGGGTCCTCCCCTATCAGGCGCAATATCTCTTTTACGTGCGCTGCAATCTGCTCTGTTGCCTGAGCATCATATTTTTCTTCCTTATTATATGGCATATCATTTGTATTATCTTCAACAAAAGTAAGCAAATAAATTTGCAGTTACGATTTTTTCTCTATATTTGCCGCGAAAACTAAAAATCATAGACTATGTATTGGACTTTGGAATTGGCCAGCAGTTTGGACGACGCACCATGGCCGGCATCAAAAGACGAACTTATTGACTACGCCAACCGCTCTGGCGCCCCTGAAGAGGTTATCGAGAACCTTCAGGAATTGGAAGACGACGGCGAGATCTACGAGACCATCGAGGACATCTGGCCTGACTACCCTACGAAAGAAGATTTCTTCTTCAACGAGGAGGAATATTGATTAACAGACTGTAAATCAATTATCTATAGTTGGCTGACACCTGACCGGGTGTCGGCTGTTTTTTTAATCTGATATGGCGTGTTTTATCTATGATTCGTTATGATAATGTCGTAATTATATTGGAACATCACAGACTTTTTGTAAATTTGAAAGAATATCGTTTTGGTATGAAGTGGTTAACCGAAAAATCAGCTAAGCCGTTCATCAAGTGGGTTGGAGGTAAAACACAACTGCTTGATGAGGTCAAGAAGTTATTGCCTACTGATTTGAGGCAGAGAGAAGATGTGACCTATGTGGAGCCATTTGTAGGAGGTGGCGCAGTGTTGTTTTGGATTCTTCAAGAATATCCAAATATTGAAAGAGCCGTTATCAATGATATCAACGCTGAGTTGATTTGCACATATCGAGTCATCAAAAGCAATGTAGAAGCTCTGATACAAGAACTCAACCGGATTCAGTCTGAGTACATTTCTTTGGGCGCAGATGATAGGAAAGAATATTTTCTGTCAAAAAGAGCCATGTTTAATTCGCGTAATATCTCAGATATTGAGACTGCTGCTTTATTCATTTTCTTGAACCGGACATGCTTCAACGGCCTTTACCGGGTTAACTCAAAGGGTGAGTTCAACGTTCCTCATGGCAAATATTCTAATCCTAAGATTTGTGATGAAGATACGTTACGTGCTGACTCAGCTCTGCTCCAAAAGGTTGAGATTCTATGTGGAGATTTCAGCGAGACTGAAAGGTTCGCCGGTCCTGATGCAGTATTCTACTTTGATCCTCCGTATAAGCCACTGACAGAAACCGCTGCATTTACATCATACGCCAAAGATGGTTTCGATGACAACGAACAGCGGCGTTTAGGCCGATTCATTGACGGAATTGCGGCAGAAGGTTCCGCTTTTGTGGCAAGCAATTCAGATCCGAAGAATGTTAATCCGGAAGAGAACTTCTTTGATAAGCTTTATCACAAGTTTACCATCAAGAGAGTATCTGCGGCCAGAATGATTAATTCCAATCCAAATGGTCGTGGATGCATATCAGAGATTATGATTTCAAACGCCATCAATATATAAGGTTATGAGAGATTT
>JAZUKB010000005.1:0-7453 GCA_045643085.1 Candidatus Cryptobacteroides sp. | reverse complement strand
GACTCCTCCTAGACGCACTGCAAATATAAGGATATTATTCCGGATACCAAAAATATTTTGACTTTTCGTCTGAGTCAATTCATTAATATACCAATTGGGCGTCATAAAGAATCAAATTTGGATATTACTCACACTAGTGTCCAAAGAAAATTTGTTTAGTTCTTTGTAATATATTGTTAATAAATTAGTTATAAGCAAAAATGGCGCGTGTCGATTTGAATTGATTCCGTAAATTCGCAACCTGTAAATAACTCAGGCCAAGATGAATAGCGGGAAATTTATCTTCAATCAGCTCGTTGACTTTTTGCCCAAGCGAACATTTGATGGAATAGTCAAGAAGCGCGGAGGCGACAGGTATGTGAAGACTTTTACTTGCTGGAACCAGCTTCTTGTGATGATGTTCGGGCAACTTTCCAGTTGCGACAGCCTCAGGGAGGTGATCTGCATCATCAGCGCCATCAGGAACAAAAGTTACCATCTCGGATTCGGAAGCGGAGACATCAAGCTCAGCAATGTTGCCTACGCCAATGCGAACCGGGATTACAGGATATTCGAGGAGTTTGCCTACTATATGATGTCAGTTTTTCCAGAGGCTTTTCAATCCGTCCAATCGCGCCTGGCGACTATCCGGATCAGACATTATTCCTTCCACCATTTTCAGGAGATCCTCCCATCTTATACTGCTTGTCACCGCATCTTTCGATGCGTGTATCGGCTTTAATCAGATATGAAATGGATCTCAGTGAAGGCAAAATATCTTTTTACCTCTTGACTCGTACCTTAGGTCATATATTATCTTTGCATCCGTTAACATCAAAAGCGCTTTAATGATGGCACAGACAAAGTATAAAATCGGCGAGTTCTCCAGGCTGGGAAGGGTTACGGTCAGGACATTGCGACATTATGAGAAAATAGGGCTGCTGAAGCCCGGCATAGTGGATATGTGGACTGGGTACCGTTACTACAGAGCGGACCAGTTGCAGAAACTTCTCTCAATCGTCCAACTCAAACAGCTCGGATTTTCCCTTGCAGAGATAATGGAACTTTATGAGAATGATACGCACTATCCCGATATCAGGGCCCTTGAGTCCAAGATCAGGGCCTGTGAAGAAGAACTGCAGACTCTTAAAGCCCGGCATACCCAACTGATGAGCCTGGTGGCCGCCCATAAGAAAAGAATGAATATGAAAAAGATTTATTTTGACTCACTACCTTCAATCATCGTCGCTTATAACAGGACAATTCTTCCCAACTATGATGCCCTCGGAATGCATCTGGTGAGCGTTGTGGCTCCAGAAATGGCCCGCCTCGGCTGCGAATGTCCGGAACCGGGATACTGTTTCACGGTGGAGACGGCCAAAGAATACAGGGCCGAAAACTTCGAGATAGAGTATTGCGAGAAGGTTACATCTGCGAAGAAAGACTCAGACATCGTCAAATTCAAGACCCTGCCGGAGTACCCGACCGCCATCTGTATGAAAGTATATGGTCCATACACCAAATTACGCGAGAGCTACATCGAACTCTTTGCAGAGATTGCAAAGATGGGGTACGAGATAGCTGATGCGCCTCGGGCCTGCTATGTGGACGGCATCTGGAACCAGGAAGATCCGGAGAAATGGCTTACCATCATCCAGGTCCCTGTGCGGAAATGAGCAGTCGGATTTGCTTCCGAAGGGGACAGGTTATCGGAAGTGTTTTCTCAGATTGACTTCAGACCATCTTCCGACACAGGGGACATAAATGTACAAGGTGTAATCTGCAGGGACGGCGACAATCTGATAGCGTGTGAACTTATGGAAAGGACCTCCGTCTTCGAGAGGTCATTACGTCACCTCGTCCTTGTTGCACACCCCTATGATGGCGGCGGACTTTCGGATTTATTGATGCAGTTGCTCGCAGGAGAGGATGAATCCGAAACTGTAAGGTTCGTCTGCGTTGATGGTGTACTTGTCAAGCGTTCGTGCACCCCATCCGTCGTTGCAACCGACTCCGTGAATGTTCAGGTCAAGGTTCACATTGATGAAATCCCTTTCCTGCAGGTCGTACGGATGTCCTGCCGCCTCTATGTCCTGCTCGGTCCAGGGCCAGGCCCTGAAGCAGAGCGGCTGAAGACCATCCACGCGAAGACTCAGGTCGCCATCCGAGAACGTTATCCATCGGGTATCGCATCTGTTCCCGTTTTCCTGCGGAGCGGGGTAATCGACCACGAAATCCTTCAAAGTCAGGCTGTACTGTCCTATGAACTCCGACGACTTGCGGTCCGGATAGTTCTCGTGAATTCCCCGGCCGTACCAGGAAATGAGGTCCAGCTCAGGCTTGACAGGCATCTTAAGACCGAATTTCGGCATAAGCGGCAGTCCCTGGGCGGTAGGCTGGTAATCGGCCTGTACCATAATCTGTCCGTCAGAATTGATACGATATGTCAGAGTATAATCGGCGCCGAGTCCTATCCGCTTATGGAAGGTTAGCACAGCTGCTCCGTCAACTTCTGCGGTTCTGGCCGATGTCAGCTCCATTGTCTGTCCGGCATTCTTCCAAGGTCCAAGTCTGCGGTTGTAGTTGTTGTGCTTTTGGTTTTCCGTGGCTGGCTTCCAGAAATACGGCTCAAGCGGACCCCTGAGCAGCTCCTCCGATCCGTGCTTCCACGACACGAGATTGCCTGTAGCCTTTTCGATGCTGAAGATTTCCTGCCCTGAGGCTATCAGGTAGCAGTCTGCAGATTCCCGGATTTTTGGGGCGGAGGCTCCGACCGTCAGCTTTACAGGTGTATTTTCGACAAGCAGGAACTGTTCCTTTGCCACAGTGAATCCACGGTCGGCCCAGACGGTCGGCCTGCGGAGCCGGGCATAAACGTTGAGGAACACTTCGCCCTGAGTGTTGTCGTACGTCGGTATCTCCAGTATGTTGTTCGTGTTGATAGGCTGCTCTGCGGAATACACCACCTTGCCGTCATCCACGAATTCGTAGAAATAATCGAACTCGTCGGCCGATGTGAAACAGTATGTGTCAATGACCCGGACATTGCTGGACGATACAAGCTCGAAGTTCAGATACTGGTTCACTTTCTGCACTTCATAATATTGTGGATAAGGTCGCCTGTCGGCACGTACGATGCCGTTGATGCAGGTGGTCCCGGAATTCGGCACATCGCCGAAATCGCCACCGTAAGCGAAGTACTCGTCATCCTGAAGTTCCAATGAAGACGGGTCCGAAGGGTATTTCTGCACATTGACGCCTTTCTTCTTGGCAATTCCGTGGTCACACCATTCCCAGATTGCAGCGCCGAAATTGCTCGGATCGGCATTGATGACATCTGCATAATCCTTGTAGTTGCCGAGCGAATTCCCTCCTGCGTATGCATACTCCCTCATAAAGAACGGCCGGTCGCTTATCTCCCTGGCCTCGGTTGCCACTCTGTCCGGGTGAATGTATCCGTCATCATAGAAATCGGATATGTCGCGGTCTGTGTCGCTGAAAACAAGTCTTGTGGAGTCCATTGAACGAACCTTCTCATCCATCGCAACCGAGTTGATTCCCTTGCCTCCTTCGTTGCCGAGAGACCATATCAGGATGCAAGGCCAGTTCCTGTCCCTTGCCACCAAAGATTCGGCCCTGTCCAGATGTGCTGCCGTCCAGTCCGGGTTGTCACCGAGTTCCCGGTTTCTCAGGCCGTAATCGTGGCTCTCCTGGTTGGCTTCATCCATAACGAACAGTCCGTACTCGTCACAAAGTTCATAGAACAGAGGGTCATCCGGGTAGTGGGAGCATCTGATGAGGTTGATGTTTGCCTGCTTGATAAGTCTCAGGTCAAGTTCCATGGTGGCACGGTCGATGGTGCGTCCGGTCCTCGGATGGAATTCGTGACGGTTCACCCCCTTAATCTTTATGGCCTTACCGTTGTAATACACCACCTCACCGCTGTGTTCGATCTTCCTCACGCCCAAGTGGTTTGTGAAATGTTCCAACTCTGTCCCGTTGCTGCCCAGGACTATGTCGATGGCGTACAGATTCGGCTTCTCCGATGACCAAAGTGCCGGATTGTCCATATCGAAAGTGAATTCGAGCACTGCCTGACCGCCACTTTCAACCTTCTTGATGCGTTCGGTCTGCGTATATACGGCGTCGGCGCCCTTGCGGTTTCTGCCGCTGACCGTCACCGTCAGGTCGATATTCCTGCCGTTCTTCTTCGACAGATTGGATATCTGGAACTTCAGATTGGCCTTCGCACAGCTGAAATCGTCATTCGGAACGGCGGTGACGACATAGTCTGCTATGTGGACTTCCGGTCTTGTCCACAGATCTACGGAGCGGAATATTCCTGACAGACGCCACATATCCTGATCCTCCAGGTAACTGCCGTCGGAATAGGAATAGACTTCAACGGCCAACTTGTTCTCTCCGCTATGGACATATCCGGTTATATTGAACTCGGCCGGTGACATTGAGTTCTGGCTGTATCCCACCTTCTGCCCGTTCACCCATACGTACATCGCCGATTCGACGCCGGCAAAATGCAGATAATATGTCTTCGGACCTTTGGTGTCATCGATATTGAATGTTGTCACGTACTGGCCTACAGGATTCCTGTTCACGTATGAATAGTAGTTCTCGGGAGGATCGGACATCACGCGCGGCTGGTCCTTTCTGAAAGGCAATGTCCAGTTGGAATATATCGGGATGCCGTATCCCTGCATCTGCCACTCGCCGGGCACGACGATGTCATCCCAGGAGAAGACGTCATAATCAGCCTTGAAGAAGTCCGTTTCCCTCTGCTCCGGACGGGGATACCAATGAAATTTCCACATCCCGTCCAACGATACGCACTCCCCGCATTCATATCGTTTGGATGGCAGGGTAAGTGTAACGTGATATGGCTCCTTGTTGATTCCCAGGACCTGGGGATTCTCCCAATCATTGACTTCCTGGGCCGGGCTGGCAGCACAGAGTGCCAGAAACAGCATAATGAACTTTATTCTCTTCATAATCTAAATCTTGTCCTGTACCATCGGGGCAAGTACCTGGAGCCCGGTCTTTCCTACGAGTTTCCTGAGGGCTGCGATTTCCCTGACCTTCTCTTCGCTGGAGGCCTTTTCGTCCTCGCTCGGTTCGAATCCTGCCTGGCTCAGCAGCATCCTGCTCTGCTTCTCGATCTTGAGCTCAAGTGATAGCTCCACGAAGTTGATCATATCGAAGAATACCTCCGGTTGGAACTGCTCCCTGACTTGCAGGAGATATTTCCCCGCATTGGTCTCGGAGAAATTGCCGGCTCTGACGGAACACAGCGTGGCAACATCCGTACTTATGCTCCTGTCCATCCATTTGTACACTTTCTTTTCTCCCAGGTTGAAAAGGAAAATGAAAAGTACAAGAAATACAGCAACCGTGGCGGCCAGCTGCAGGGAGAACGGGAGAAGCATCCGGTTATGAAGCAGATGCAGTACGAACGACGGGATGAACGCCGCCGGGATTGCGAGGACGGACGGTTTTTCCTTCAGGAGAAGCGCCACGGCGGCTATGAGTGCCGTGCATCCCATATGCATAAAGGCACATCCGAGACCCCTGAATATTGCAGTCCCCAGTTCCATCTGTGGAAAATTTGCCAGGTAGATTATGTTTTCGAGCAGGGCGAACCCTCCTCCTACCGCCGCGCCGTATATCAATGTCTCTGCAAGGAACCTGATTTTCTGCTTCCTCACAAGAACAACCATTACCCATCCTTTCAGAATCTCTTCCAGCACCGGCACGATTGAGACTCCGTCCACTTCCGGAATCGCCGTTGCACGGGTGATGAAGTACAATGCCAGGCAGCACAGGACTCCGTACGCCATACAGACTGACAGCCTTTTCCACCGTATCAACGAGAAGCTGTCCATAAGTTTGAGGACCAGGATGTACAGGATAATGGGGAGGATGGATGCTATGACTATGATCATTTGACTTTGTTTTCGTTGCCGGCCATCCAGGCCTTCGGGGTCATCTGCATTATTTCCGAGAAATTGCGGTAGAAAGACTGCAGGTTGCTGTACCCGGATCTTGTGGCGGCGTCCTTGATGTTTGTGAGGGAACCTTCTGATGATGCTATTTCGATGAATCTGCTGATTCTCAGTGAATTGATGAAATCAGAGAAATTCTGTTTCCTGCAGGCGTGTATGCTGGCGGAGAGATATGTCCTGTTGGTTCCCAGCCGTTCGGCCAATGATACGAGGGATATGGTCGGATCCAGATAAAGTTCGTCCGAAATCACTTTGCGGATGAGATCGTCGTCTGTGACCTCCTGAACTGTCGAATCTTCCCGGATATCATCCGTGACCTCCGACAATTCCGCCGCTATCGATGACGTATCCTTCATCCTGAAGGTATAGTATCCTATCAGGAACTGCAGTACGGTGATGAACAGCGTAAGGACAATATTGATCCATATCGAGGCCGTGACGAAATCAGGAAGGGACAGCTCAATCATTATGATGATGACTGTGAATATTACGAAAGTCAGCACCTGGCTTATGTCGTCGGCTGACATTTCGCTGCTGGAGTCATAGATTTCCGCCAGTCTCCTGTTGTATCTCCTGACGGATACGACAGACCATATCGTGATGGCTGTTATCTGGATGCACAGATAGATGGTGAAAACAACAGTGTCCGTGTAGGGCACCAGCAGTATCGAAGGCAGCAGGATGAGAAGGTCCCATTTGTTCACGCCACCGGGGGAAGTCTTCTGCCGGACGGCCATATGGAACAGCGGGAACATGAAAAGCGCGAACTCTCCTCCGAAGAAAAGAGAAAGCAACGCCATAAGCATCCCGCCGGCAATGAACAACTGCGCCTTATTCGTGTCTTTTGAAAGGAATATCCTCACTATCCAGAAAAGGGCAATGGAAGCAGGCAATATGTACAGGTAATAGTCCTGCATCATTCACATATTAACAAACCGATTACCAAAACTACAAAAAATATAACAAGTTCACAAAAAACATTATCATAATCACAATTCGTTTGGAAACCAGAAAAACAAAGATTTACCTTTGCATTGTCACCGTCGGGAACATCGGCGTCCATCGGCGGGAAGGTCAGTCAAAAACTATAATAAAAATAACATTATGTATCTCAAGAAATCAAATTTTGCCATTTATCTCGGCATCGCAGCAGTTGTAGGATTCGGAGCAAGTTTCCTCTTTACCTCCACAAGTTCACAGAGCTCGCTTCTCAGCGGAGACATCTCCAAGGCCAGCCGTTACAACAATCTCAAGGAAGATCCGGCTTTTTCAGTCGTGGAGGAGAAGCTTCAGAACGATGCTGATTTCTACAATCTGACAGAGAACACATACGAACTTATCGAGGCGCGTGTGGACAATCTTGAGGATCTTACTTCCAGGACAATCGAGATTTGCGCCGATATACCGGAATTCAAGACTGCAATCAGAAACGTCGTATCTCTCAATGCCAAGGCATA
>JAZUKB010000004.1:0-1632 GCA_045643085.1 Candidatus Cryptobacteroides sp. | reverse complement strand
TCATTCTCCGGGACGACTACATGGAATGCACCCGTTTCCTCATCCAAAAGACCCACAGGAGACAAATCTGCTGGAGACTCAACGTACGAATATTCCTCACCATCCAGAAAAGCCCTGTACCTGAACGGCTGGAAGTTCACCGCCGGCTCGGTCCTCGTCGGCACATACACATATTTAACGGGTATCTCCACGACAGTGCCTTCCTGAGGAAGTTCTCCGTCATATGCAACCTCATCGATGATGCAGTCATAATCAAGGCTTTCCACGTTCCCCACTGTCCCAATGCATCCGGCAGCCAGAAGAACGGCCGCAAATATGATAAATGAATGTCTCATAATACCTAAGATATTTCTTTTGAATGACTCTATTAACCCTTTACATACAATAAACGTCACAACACGAAAAATCTTGCATCAAATATATGATAATTCGTTACATTTGCAATGATATCACACTCCCTGCAGCATACCGATAACCAAAAAATACAATACCATGAAACATTCATTGTTGCTCGCCGTTTCCTTCTCCCTGGCGGTAGCCTTCAGTGCAGGCGCACAGAACAAAGCCGTAACCAAGGACGTAACCGAAGAATTCAAGAAAGAAGCCGAAACTGTCCTGACAGAAAACATCCTCCCTTTCTGGATGGAGAAGGTGACCGATCCGACCGGAGGATTCTATGGTACTGTGATGAATGACGGAACCGCCGTGCCGCAGGCACCGAAAAGCGCTGTTATGAACGCGCGTGTCCTCTGGGCCTTCTCCAGGGCATACCGCCAGTTCGGCAATGAGAGCTACCGCGAAACCGCCGACCGGGCCGCGGACTACTATATCCAGCATTTCATCGACCAGGAATTCGGCGGAAGCGTCTGGTCAGTGAGTGCAGATGGCGGGATTAAGGACGGGACCAAGCAGAGCTATGCTTCCGCTTTCGGAATCTACGGCCTGGCCGAGCACTACCGCGCCACCGGAAGCCGGGCGAGCCTGGATGCTGCCATCGCTCTTTACCGCACGCTCGAGGAGCACTCCTACGACAGCGTCAACGGAGGATACCTCGAGACTTTCACCAGAGAATGGGCAAAGCCAACCCCAAGGGGCAGAAGGCCGGTCGCGACAAAGACAATGAACACCCAGATCAATATGATGAAGGCCTACTCCACCCTCTATCAGGTGTGGCCGGACAAGGTTCTGCGCAAGCGCATCACGGAACTTATGGACCTCTTCAGGACAAAACTATATGATGTGGAGGGCAAGCATCTGCTCGTGAACTGCGACGACGAATGGAACTCCCTTGAGGAGATACACTACTACGGCCACGACATCGAGGCCGCCTGGCTGCTCTCGGAGACAGCCGGCATCCTGAAGGACAGGAAGCTGAAGAAAGCCATAAAGCAGCAAGTCATCGACCTTACCGACGAGGCTATCGCCAGCGGTCTGACCGAAGAGGGCGCGATGAAGGATGAAAAGACATCGAGAGGCATCCGCGAGAGATATTCCTGGTGGAGCCAGTGCGAGACCATAACCGGCTGCATCAATGCCTGGCAGATTACCGGTGACACGAAGTACTTCGGAACGGCCCTGAAGAACTGGGAGTTCGTACAGACTTATTTCATTGACAACGAGACCGGTGGCTGG
>JAZUKB010000003.1:0-36093 GCA_045643085.1 Candidatus Cryptobacteroides sp. | reverse complement strand
TTCCGGGATTGGAATGACCTGGATTTTCTGGAAGAGTTCTTCACGAAAAATTCAGAGGATCTTGCATCGTATTTCAGGATAACGGACATAGATCTCGCAATATATGACACTCTCGAAGACGCGAATGAACTGCGTTGTGTTATTTTGGACATTTTCCCCGATGCAGACGTTGACAGATTATTCAGACATCTGGAAAACTCCAGAATAACAGAAATGCTCTTGGGACGGGAGAAGGCAAGAGGCAGGCGAAGGGCCCACGATTCTTGGTTGCGGATTTATGCATTGAAACTTGAGCGGAATACATATTTGATAACAGGTGGCGCAATCAAGCTGACACGCACGATGGAAGAGCGGGATCATACTTTGGCTGAATTACGGAAGATGGAGCAGGTGCGTAATTTCCTTATTGAACAGGGCGCTGTTGATATTGACGGCTTAAAAGATATTGCAAACGATGGAAAGAGCAATTGAAATTGTAAAGAAGAATCAAATTGAGAATAGTCAGTGGCAGAAGGAAGCCACTGAGGCCAGAGAAAGCTGGGGATGGATGAAATATTCGATGCAGATAGCATTGAAAGTCCGCTCTAAAATGAAGGCGGACGGCATCACCCAATGCGCGTTGGCGGCCAAACTCGGCTGTACCCAGCAATATGTATCACTGATTCTCAAAGGCAAGGAGAACCTTACCCTTGAAACAATTGCCAAGTTGGAATCTGCCTTGCATATCGACCTGTGGGGCACGTCCTGTATGGTCGATGGATATCAACCCGTCCATTCAACCCGTCAATATCTCAGTGACAGTACTGCCACTGAATATGGAAAATGCAAGAAATAAGGTTCGATTCCCGGACCCTTCGGTCTACCACAACGGAAGATTCCAAGGAGTCTTCCGTTTTTTGTCTACTTTACCCATTGTGTTCTGGAATGTTTTTACGAAATTTGTAATCTTATGATTACAATGAGTAAAAACAAAAACCAATCAATATGAAACATTATTTTCCACTGCTCGTCCTGACCATAGCGGCGATTTCTTCCTGCGGTCAGAACGGAGCGAACACAGGCAATGATGCAAACCGGATTCCAGAAAAGCGAATCCTGACCGCAAAGACGGAAACTTGTAAGATTCCGATGTCACGTCCAGCCCAGATAAGAGGCAAGGAAGACATCAGTATATTCCCTCAAGTCAACGGAACGCTGGAGCAGGTACTGGTAGTTGAGGGGCAGCAGGTAAAGAAGGGGCAACCGATGTTCAAAATCGACCCAAGGCAATATCAGGCCGTGGTTGACAATGCCCAGGCTTCCGTTTTGCTTGCCGAGGCTAACGTACAGACACACGATCTTGAGATGAATGCGACAAAGCAGCTTTACGAGAAAGGCATCGTCGCAGAGCACCAGTACAAAGTGCACACCAACAACCTGCTTGTCGCCCAGGCACAGCTTTCCGAGGCGAAGGCTGCGTTGAGCCACGCTATGGAAGACCTCAACCACACGACGATTTATGCGCCGCATGACGGGGTCGTCGGCACAATCAACTACCGTCAGGGGAGCCTTGTCGGCCCGAGCATTCCGGAGCCGTTGACAATCGTCAGTGACAACAGCACAGTCTATGCATATCTTTCCATCAATGCAGACAACTACATCGAGATGGTCCGCGAAGCGGGAAGCAAGGAGAAAGTCATAGAACTTTTCCCGGAAACGGAACTCGTGCTCGGAAACGATATCGTTTATGAAGAGAAAGGACACGTTGAGACGATTTCCGGCATCATCGACCAATTGACCGGATCAATCAGCGTCAGGGTAGCTTTCCCGAATCCGGACGGACTCCTTACAGCCGGAGCCAGCGGAAATGTCCGCATCGATTGGGAATATGACGGCATCGTAATACCACGCTCAGCCACATATGAAATTCAGGACAAACATTTCGTATATAAAGTGCAAAAGGCCGAGGACGGAAGTTTTATAGCAAATTCAGCTGAAGTCCAGGTTTACCGTCTCAATGACTCCGAATATATCGTCTTCGAAGGTTTGACGGACGGCGAGCAGATTGTTGTCGAAGGCGTCAGCAAGATGACCAACGGTATGCAGATTGTCCCTAAGAACTAGACCGGCCATGCAACTGAAGACATTCATCAAGAAACCGGTACTGAGTTCAGTAATCAGTATCCTCATTGTGATAGTCGGCATCATAGGTCTGACATCACTTCCTGTAGAGCAATACCCGGACATCGCGCCGCCGACCGTATCCGTTTCCACCAACTATTACGGTGCCTCTGCAAGCACATTGCAGAAATCCGTCATCGCCCCTCTTGAGGAGGCCATCAACGGAGTCGAGGATATGATGTATATGACATCGACGGCAGAGAATACAGGCAATGCCGAAATAACAATATTCTTCAAGCAGGGCACCGATCCCGATATGGCGACAGTCAACGTACAGAATCGTGTCTCTCAGGCTCTGCCGAAACTGCCGGCCGAAGTACGTCAGTACGGTGTAACCACGATGAAGCAGCAGAATTCGCTCCTGCAGATTTTCGCCATTTCCTCACCGGATGACACATACGACGGCAATTTCCTCGCCAATTATCTGAACATCAACTTGAAGCCGAAAATCCTGCGCATCAACGGAGTCGGAAAATTCATGATGTTCGGGGCTGAATATTCGATGAGGATATGGCTGAAGCCAGATGTCCTCGCGGGACACAACCTTACTCCATCGGACATCATCGCCGCGCTCGCGGAGCAGAACATTGAGGCTGCCACCGGAACATTCGGAGACAACAGTCCGGAGCAGTCCCAATATACCATGATTTACTCCGGACGTCTCAAGAGCGTGGAAGAATTCGAAAGCATAATTGTGCGGGAGAGCCAGAACGGTGAAATTCTATATCTCGGACAGGTGGCCGACGTGGAACTCGGAGCCGAGCACTATGTTTTCAAGAGCGAGGTAAACGGTCATCCCGGAGCTCTCTGCGTCGCATATCAGACGGCAGGCTCAAACGCCAAGGTCGTGAACGAGGCCATCGACCAACTTCTCGAGGAGGAGCAGGAGCTCCATCCGGATATGAAGTTCGACGTGCTGATGAATACTAACGACTTCCTGAACTCCTCCATCCACGAGGTAATCAAAACCCTTCTGGAAGCTCTTGTGCTCGTCATCCTCATCGTATTGCTGTTCCTGCACGACTGGCAGTCGACATTGATTCCTTTCGTAGGAATCTTCGTCTCACTTATCGGAACCTTTGCGTTCATGATGATAGCCGGATTCTCGGTAAATATGATTTCCCTGTTCGCATTGGTGCTGGTTATCGGAACTGTCGTGGATGACAGTATTGTAGTCGTGGAAGCCGTCCATTCCAAACTGGATGCAGGCTGCAAGTCCCCGATGAAGGCAGCCATCGACGCCATGGGAGAAATATCGACGGCAGTCATCACTTCATCGCTTGTATTCATGGCAGTGTTCATCCCTGTCAGTATGATGTCCGGTACCAGCGGTACATTCTTCCGCCAATTCGGACTCACGATGGCCGTAGCCGTGGGCATATCCGCAATCAACGCACTCACTCTCTCCCCTGCCCTGTGTGCTCTTCTCATCAAGCCGCACGAGGATGCGAACGGGAAGAAGCCAGGATTGTACAAACGCTTCTCCATGGCTTTCGACGCCACCTTCGAGAGGATGTCTGAGAAATATAAGAATGGTATCAAACCATTCATCAAACGCCCTTGGATTGCATTCGTCATAGTAATTGCGTCAATCGTCCTTATGATCTGGACGATGAAGACGACACCGACCGGATTCGTTCCTATGGAAGACAAGGGCGTATTCATCTGCGATGTTGTACTGCCACCAAGTACATCCTTGAGTGTGACCAATGCCACGATGCAGGAGATATCAGCAGAAATACAGGAAATAAACGAGGTCATTAACGTCGGAATGACATCAGGCTACGGATTCACATCAGGACGAGGCTCCAACTATGGATTTTTCACTGTCTCGCTGAAAGACTGGGCAAAGAGAGATTTTATGTCCATCTATGCCGTGATGTCAGATGTCCAGGCAAGAATAGGCAGCCACTACCCTGACGTTACGCTCATACCTTTCATGACGCCTATGATTCCGGGATACGGTTCATCTGCAGATGCTGAGATTTACCTGCAGGACAAGCTTGGTGGGGAGATTACGACTTTCGCGCAAATAAGGGATGAATTCCTTACGGCACTGAACAAAAATCCAAAGATCTCATACGCATATTCATCATTCACCGTGGATAACCCGCAGTGGTATGTCAACGTTGACGTGGCAAGATGCAAGAAGTCCGGAATTACTGTACCTGACCTTATGAGCACTCTTTCCGCCTATATGGGCGGAGCCTATGTCAATGACGTAAACCTTTTTGGAAAGACCTACAAGGTAATGGTGCAGGGCACTCCGGAAAGCCACGTCGATGAGACATCGCTTAACGGGATGTTTGTAAGGACTGCGTCAGGAGAATTGTCCCCGATCAGCAACTACCTCTCTTTGAGGAGGATATATGGAGCATCAAGTCTTTCGCGTTTCAATCTTCTGAATTCCATCCAGGTCAATGCGTCTCCTGCAACCGGAGCTTCTACCGGAGAACTTATCCAGGCTGTTCAGAATGTTGCCGATGAGGTTCTTCCATCCGATTATTCAATTGAATTCGGAGGAATGACCAGAGAGCAGAGTCAGGGTTCGGGAATGCTTGCCATTTTCGGTATTTCAGCACTCCTTATCTTCCTGATACTGTCCTGCCTCTATGAGAGTTATATCATTCCTTTCGCAATTATGCTGGCTGTTCCGCTTGGACTTATGGGTGCATTCCTTATGACCAAGGTGTTCGGTCTGGAGAATAACATATACCTTCAGACCGGTGTCGTAATGCTTATCGGTCTGTTGGCTAAGACGGGAATCCTCATAGTCGAATTCGCTCTCCAGAAACGGCACGAAGGACTGAGCATAAAGGATTCCGCGCTTGAAGCCGCAAAGGCACGTCTCCGCCCTATCCTTATGACTGCCGGCACTATGGTCATCGGTCTTCTTCCGCTTATCACGAGCACCGGTGTAGGAGCGATGGGAAACATCAGCCTCGGTGTGGGAGCGGTATTCGGAATGCTTGTAGGATGTATCGGACTGCTGTTCCTTGTACCTGCAATGTTCGTAATATTCGAGACGATTCAGGAAAAGATCAAACCACTTGAAAAAGAAAAGGAATATGAAGAATACTAATTATATACCGGCGCTCGTTTCCGCTGCACTGATTCTTTTGTGTGCCAACTCCTGCGGGATATACGGCACATACAAAAGCGACACTCCACAGGAGATCGAAAACATTCAGGTCCCTTCTTATACGGAGATATTCAACGAGCCGGAACTCATCAGTCTGATTGACACAGCCCTGGCGCACAATCTCAATCTGAAGATGGCACACGAAAGGGTAAGGCAGGCTGACCTTCAGTTCACTGCAGCCAAACTCGCCTATCTTCCACACATATACGTTGGAGGAAGCCCTGCAGCTCAAATAAGCGGGGCAAAAGGCTCACAGCCGAACATCACTTACACATTCGGCACTGCTTCCTGGGAGATCGATATCTTCGGAAGGACCACCAACAGGAAAAGAATAGCGAAAGCCATACGCGAAGAAGCAGCAGACTATGAGCAGGCCGCCAGGGCCGAATTGATTGCGGCGGTAGCAACCCTCTACTACAATCTTCAGATGCTCGACGCACAGATCCTCGCGATGGATATCGGCGAAGCGAACTGGAAAGAATCCGTCGATGCAATGAAGGATATGAAAGAAGCCGGTCTTGCGGACGAAGCGGGAGTGTCCCAGTTTGAAGGTTCCTACTATGCCACAAGGGCGAACGGTAAATCCCTCCGGCTCGTACGTACCCTTACGGAAAATTCACTTCTGTACCTTCTCGGGACAGACAGCGGAGAAATCAAGCGGGGACGCATATTCGGAAGCAGCGAGGAGCGTCAGATAAACAGCCAGCCTATACAGGATATCAACCTCCAGGCAGTTAGGATACGTCCTGACGTGAAGGCTGCAGAGATGCAACTTGTCCAGGCATTCTACAATGTCAATCTCGCCCGTGCGAACTGCTGTCCAAGCATTAACATCGGAGGTACAGTAGGTTGGTCCAACGGAAACCTCCTGTTCGGCGCAATCGGAGGACTCCTGCAGCCGCTGTTCAACGCCGGGGAGAACATAACCCAGGTCAAGGTAAGCAAGAGCCGACTGGAAGAATACCAACTTGCATATGCAGACGCCCTTCTGAATGCCGGCACGGAAGTCAACAATGCCATTGCCAGCATCAAGTCATATCAGGATAGGATGGATGACTGCGCCAACAGAGTGGAAGCAATGACTCGCGCCCTTGAGTCCACACAGTTGCTGATGAAGTTCGGACGCGGCACATATCTTGAAGTCCTCGTCGCGCAGAATGACCTTCTCAGCGCTCAAGTAGCCGAGCTGCAGAACAAGGCAGACATCCTGACATCAACTGTTGAACTTTTCCACGCCCTGGGCGGAGGAAGCAGATAGTAAGTATTATGACAACCAAATCAAAAGTTTTCACATGGATAGCAGCGATACTTATCGTAGCAGCCGCTGCCGCTATATTTTTTAAATTCTATTTTGTGTTCGGCGAAGGGGTCAAGGCCGGTGAGCTGAACCAGATTATGTACAAGGGATGGGTTTGGAAGACCTATGAGGGCAGACTCATCCAGACAGGTTTCAACAGCGGTTCCAAGAAAGGAGGAAGCATCCAGTCCAATGAGTTCAATTTCTCCGTCGTTGACAAGGCCATAGCCGATACCCTCATGCAGTGCAGCGGCAAGCTGGTCAAGCTCCATTACGTGGAGTACAACGGCAAACTGCCGTGGAGAGGTATGCAGAGACACATCGTGGACGGCATTCTTTCTGTCGAACAGGCAGAGCCTGTCACAACCATACCTATCGTAACAGAGCAATGAGAACCCGCTGCTGTCTTCCCATCGTCACCCTGCTGTTGCTATGCAGTAGCGCCGCATTCTCCCAGACAATCGTTGGGGAGACCGTATCAAGGAATGAATTCGGGATTGACAAAGGAGTATTTCCAAGCACGTCCGGGCTTTACGAGGCTGTATATGTAAAGGATGAAAGTGCCGTGGGAGAATTCCCGCTGTTGGATATCAGAACAAGGACAGGATCGCTGAAAAGCATAAAATACCCTATGAACGGTATGCCTTCAGAGAAACTCCTTCTGCAGGTCAGGGATACTTCAGGGCACACCGTAAGCACGATGAAGGTTACTGAATTCACGGATGAGAGGTATCTTACCGGCATAAGCTGGTCACCGGATGACAGATATATCTTCATACAGGTTCTGGACAGGGAACAGCACCATATGCATCTCAATATGTACAGGGTCGCAGACGGATCCTTCGTGCGCACGCTTCTGACAGAGGATAACGAGGCGTGGGTGGAGCCGTTGGACCCTCTGTACAACATCAAAGGGACATACAAGTTCATTTACAGGACCAACAATCGCGACGGTTACCGCAATCTCTACGAGCTGGACACCCTGGGGAACATACGGCGTGTCACCTGCATAGATGCGGATGTCGAATATATGGGCAATGACGGCAGGTACCTGTACTATACTTCTGCAGAAGTCTCCCCTATCGAGAACCATCTGTTCAAACAGGATCTCAGGAAGAAAAGGTCCGCTCCCGAGAGGCTCACCCGGGAAAGCGGATGGCATACCATCAGAATGGCAGAGGACTGCAGCTACACCGATGTGTGGAGCAGTCTGGATAACCCTCCTTCAGACAGGACATCAGAGGAACGCGATTCCCTGATCAGTGGCAGAAGAGCCATAATTGAGTTGGGCGCGGTCAAATCAGCTGACGGCAGATTCGACAACTACTACAGGCTTGTCAAACCTCTTGATTTCGATCCGTCGAAGAAATATCCTCTGGTGGTATACGTATACGGAGGCCCACACTCCCAGATGGTCACAAACAGATGGATGGGAGCAGTGAGGGACATAGACATAGCACTGGCGGAGAGAGGGTTCATCGTATACGTCCAGGACAACAGGGGCACACAGAACCGCGGATTGGAATATGAACAGGCGATAAACAGACAGTGCGGACAGATTGAGATGGAGGACCAGATGGCCGGACTCAGGAGCCTTCTGGACAGGAGCCCGTGGATAGATAGGGAAAGGATAGGGGTCAGCGGATGGAGCTACGGAGGGTTTATGACCATTTCTCTGATAACTACATACCCTGACGTTTTCAAGGTAGCAGCCTGCGGTGGTCCGGTAATCGACTGGAAATGGTATGAAGTGATGTACGGTGAAAGATATATGGATACTCCCGAATCAAATCCCGAAGGTTTTGCCGCAACATCTCTTATCAACAAGGCTGGCAATCTCAAGGGAAGGCTGCTTATTTGTCAAGGTATGAACGATGCCACTGTACTTCCCATCAACTCTCTGAGTTTTGTTCAGGAATGCGTAAAAAAAGGCGTACAGATGGATTACTTCCCGTATCCGGTATCCGAGCATAACGTTCAGAGGATTTGGCGAGGGCACCTTCTCACAAAATTTGTCGATTATTTCGAGACATATCTTTAGGTAAAATACGATCAAACATGTACGGAAAATTTCAGGAACATCTTCGTGCCGAGCTGAAATCAATAGATGAAGCCGGTTTATACAAAAGAGAGAGAATGATATGTTCGCCCCAGGGAGCCGAAATAACTCTGGCGGATGGAAGCAAGGCTCTCAATTTCTGTGCTAACAACTATCTTGGACTGGCAGACAGCAAAAGGCTGATCGAGGCTGCAAAAGCCGCGATGGACAGCAGGGGCTACGGAATGTCTTCAGTGAGGTTTATCTGCGGTCAGCAGGATCTGCACAGACAGCTGGAAAAGGCTATCGCAGATTATTTCCATACCGATGACACAATACTGTATGCGGCCTGCTTCGATGCAAACGGAGGCGTTTTCGAACCACTTCTGACAGAAGAAGATGCCATAATTTCTGATTCCCTCAATCACGCGTCCATCATTGACGGTGTACGTCTGTGCAAAGCTGTCAGATACCGTTACGCAAACGCTGATATGGAGGACCTCGAACGTTGTCTGAAAGAGGCTCAGGCACAGCGCTTTCGTATCATTGTGACGGACGGTGTGTTCTCGATGGATGGAAACGTTGCCCCAGTCGACAGGATATGCGAACTGGCTGAAAAATATGATGCCCTCGTGATGGTAGACGAAAGCCACTCAGCCGGAGTCGTTGGTCCTACCGGACGCGGAGTCGCCGAACAGTTTGGCTGTTATGGAAAGATTGACATCCACACCGGCACACTTGGAAAGGCATTCGGCGGTGCAGTTGGTGGATTCACTACCGGAAGGCAGGAAATCATCGATATGCTTAGACAGAGGAGCCGTCCTTATCTGTTCTCCAATTCTCTGCCACCGATGATAGCAGCTGCGGGGATAGAGCTGTTCAAAATGCTCGGAGAGGATTCAAGCCTGAATGCCAGACTCAAGGAAAACGTGGAATACTTCAGGGACAGGATGTTGGCCGCCGGATTTGACATCAAGCCTACACAGTCTGCCATCTGCGCAGTTATGCTTTATGATGCACCGCTGAGTCAGAAATTTGCGGCCGCGATGGCCGAGGAAGGTATTTTCGTAACCGGATTCTACTATCCTGTCGTGCCAAAGGGACAGGCCAGGATACGTGTACAACTGTCAGCGGCTCACACGAAGGAGCAACTGGACAAAGCCATAACGGCATTCATTAAAGTCGGAAAAGAGTTGAAAGTTATCGGCGGGTAGTACCCTACCCGTCGATATCGAATTTCTTCCGGAGATTGACAATCATATCACTTACCATTTCGGTAAGTCCATATTTCGGGGTCCATCCCCACTCCTTGCGTGCACAGCTGTCATCCATTTTGTTTGGCCAGCTGTCGGCTATGGCTTGACGGACAGGATCGACCGAATATTTCATCCTGAATCCCGGTATCTCCTCACGTATGGCCGCAGCAAGCAGTTCCGGATCGAAACTCATTGATGCTATGTTGAATGAGTTGCGGTGCTTGAGGTACTGCGGCTTGGCGCGCATGATGTCAACTGCCGCCTGCAAAGCATCCGGCATATACATCATATCCATAAATGTCCCTGCAGCTATAGGGCAGACGAATTCCTCACCTTTGACCGCGGCATAGAATATTTCCACGGCATAATCGGTTGTACCGCCACCCGGAGGTGTCGTATAGGATATCAATCCAGGAAAACGCACAGAACGCGTATCTACCCCGTATTTTGTATAGTAATAGTCGCTCAGGAGTTCAGTAGCAACCTTGGTCACGCCGTACATTGAAGTAGGACGCTGAATGGTATCCTGAGGAGTATTATCGTGAGGGGTGGTCGGTCCGAAGGAGCCGATGGATGATGGAGTGAAAACGGCGCAATGCTTTTCCCTTGCTATTTCCAGGATGTTAAGAAGACCGTTCATCTGAATATCCCAAGCCTTGAGCGGAAGTCTCTCGGCTGTGGCGGACAACAAGGCTGCAAGGTTGTAAATTGTATCGATATCATATTGGTCGACAACCTCTGCAATTCGCTTGGCATCACACACATTAACCTCTTCAGCCGGCCCGCTTTCAAGCAGCCTTCCCTTTGGCTCAGCACCGGCTATATAACCGGCTACGGTAACTCCGCCAGGAAGATCCCGGCGGAGTTTCATCGTAAGTTCGGATCCAATCTGACCGGTCGAACCGATCACCAGAATATTCTTCATTATTTCAATTCACGGAATTTCTCCGCAGAAATCTTCTTAGGCTTGATTGTAATGGTTTCTTTTATCTTTGCGAGCACCTTCTGGTCCTCGACCTGCTCCTCAATACGGGCAATCTGTCTGCGGTCGGACATGACGTTGTTGGCTGCCTCCTTAATCATTTCAGGCGGCACATTGCCAATGCCGTACATTGCATACTGGTATGCAACGAATGCCTCCGCAGCCTCCTGGAGATCCTTGTCGGTAACCTTCTCCCCGAATTTCTCCATAAGGGTACCACGGACAAGCTGCCAGCGGAAATCATCCTTGAAACCTTCGAAGTCTTTTTCGATGTCCTCCTTGGTAACCTTTCCATCATTGGCGGCAAACAGCCATCTCTTGAGGAAATCCTCAGGCAGTTCGATTGCAGCCTTCTTCACGAAATAGTCACGGATGTCCTTTGTGAGCCTCCACTCTGCTTCCTGCTTGTACTGGGCCTCAAGCCGTTCTGTAACCTCCTTATCGATGTCCTCAGCAGTCTTCTCCTCCTTCTTCTCCTCGTAATACTTCTTGAGGTTGTCAACCATAGTCTTCTTGTCCTTCTCTGTTACGGTGATGTCATAGGATGCCACAGTATCGGTTTTCTCCACCTCGACCTTGACTTCCGGAGACACTGCGATATCGAAAACGAACTTGAAAGCTTCACCGTCCTTCCAAGTCACTTCAGGCTGTGATTCGCTGGAAAGGGGCTCTCCGAGGATATGAAGGTTGCCCTTCTTGATATACTCATCAAGGCCTCCGGAGATAACTTCATTGACTGCTTCGACCAGAACCTGATCACCATATACACGGCGTATCATAGATTCTGGCACGTTTCCCTTGCGGAATCCCTTGAAGTCCGCAGTCCTGCGAAGCTGTGAAAATTTCTTCTTCTCGATGTCCGCATAGTCTTCCTTGACTATGTCGATTGTGAGCTCAATATTGAGAGCGTCGATTTTCTTGTCTGTAAGTTTCATATCTGAATATTATCTTTTTCTTTTGGGATAAGCGACTCTTTCGTGATATATCTGTGCAAGATAACTCTTTATCTCTTCCTTTACGATTCCGATCTCTTTGTACGTGATGCCCGCCTCGTCGAACTGGCCCTGGGACATCTTCGAACCAACAATATCTTCGACGAACTTGGAATACGACTCCGGAGTGTAATCCTTGAGTGTACGGGATGCAGCCTCTATGGTATCACAGAGCATAAGGATAATCTGTTCCTTTGTCTGAGGCTTTGGTCCCGGATATGAGAAATCGGCCACGTATGCCTGTTCTCCTCCCTGTTCAAGGTACTTGTTGTAGAAATATGCCGTCTGCGTGGTCCCGTGATGGGTACTGATAAAGTTGCGTACGACCTCCGGAATCCTGTTCCTGCGGGCAAGCTCCAATCCGTCCTCTACGTGCTTGATGATATCACGGGAACTCTGCTGCGGCCCGATCTGTGAATGATACTTGCTCTTGTCATCCGCAGTGATGAGCGATTCGTTCTCTACGAAGCACTGCGGGTTGTTCATCTTGCCGATATCGTGATAAAGCGCCCCCGCCCGGACCAGAAGGGCATTGGCCCCTATGGCACGTGCGACAGCATCAGCCATATTCATAACCTGCAGGGAATGCTGGAACGTACCTGGCGCCTTGTGCTCAAGTTCTCTCAACAGAGGATTGGATGTATCCGACAGTTCCTGCAGCCTGGAGTTGGAGACAAGGTTGAATATCCTTTCGAACAAAAAGATCAAAGGATAGCAGAACACCGTCAGCAGTGAGGCCACAAACATCATCAGGAAATCTGCTGCAAGATTTCCATTTGTCATATCGGCTATCCGGAATCCCAGATATACCACCGCCATCGCGATGAAAATCAGCATAGCGGTAATGAACTGTTTCCAACCTTTGTAGAAGTACTTGAATGAGTATATCGCAACGACTCCGGCAGACAGGGAGATGACGAAGAGCATCACTCCGGTATCCGAGAATATCAGCAGCGGTATCAGCGTAGTGACATATACTGGAATCAGCAGATTGCTTCTAAAGAAAGCCTGCAGATACAAGGCGGCCAGCGCAAACGGTACAGTCATAAGCATCTGCGGCTGGAACCTTGCCATCAGCAAAGTGACGCTTGCGAAAATAAGATACACAAGCAGTATGTAGAAGAACTGTGAACTATGCTGGAATATCCTCTGGTCTGTAAGATAGATTGAGAAGAACAGTATCAATACCATAATCATAGCCACAAGGACATTACCCGCTATCAGCAGTGCCCGAGGGCCGTCATATCCAAACTCCGCCTCATATTCCTTCCTGTAGGAGTCCAGCATCTGCGCGATTTCCGAGGTAATGATTTCTCCGTTTGAAACAATGAGCTGTCCGGATTTGACGTAGCCCAGGGTCGGTGAGATCAGGTCATCATACCCTTCGTGCACGAGCTCAGTGGTCTGCTGGTCGAATATGAGATTGGGACGAAGAGCATTGAAGACCCCCAACGAAGACAGCAGGGAATCACTGTCCGCAGTCCCGGTCTCATGCGCCAGATCGGAAGCTATCCTGTTCCTGGCAGATGTTTCCACGAATATGTCGGAAGCAGGGCATTTCAAAGCCCGTTTGTCCTTTTGGACGTAAATCACTTCGGATCCGTTGATGATGATTCCGTCGGACGCAAGTCCCTTCGCATATATCTCCTTTACGGAAGCAAGTACAACACTCCTTACGACGGGATCCACAGTAGAATAATCCAGACTGCTGACAGCTTCGACAGCTTCCTGCTCCACATCTTGTGAGAACTTGAAATACGGAACAATCTTCTGTCTGGCAGATTCTGACTCGGCGAACATCTGCTCATCCGTCTTTAGTATCGGAAAATCAAACTGAGCGACCAGCGTTTCGTATTTCCACGGGGAGCCCTTCCTGTACTCGTAATTGAACTTGGCCGTCCTCGGCATCAGCAAGACAAGGACGACCAGTACTGCAAGCAGTGAAATGACTATGTGTATGCGTTTAAGCATCAATATTCGCGTAGTGTGCGTTTTCCTCGATGAACTGTCTGCGAGGCGGCACGTCGTCACCCATCAACATCGAGAATGTCCGTTCTGCCTGCGCAGCGTTTTCAATAGTAATCTGACGCAAACGTCTGTGGTCCGGATCCATCGTCGTGTCCCAAAGCTGCTGCTCGGACATTTCACCGAGACCTTTGTATCTCTGTACCGTATATCCCTTGTCGGAACCCTTTCCAAGCCTGAAGGCGGCATCCTCGCGCTGTTCTTCCGTCCAGCAGTAAACCTCCTCCTTGCCCTTGGCCACTTTGTAGAGAGGTGGAGTGGCCAGATATACGTAACCGTTCTTGATGAGAACAAACATATAGCGGAAGAAGAAAGTCAGGATAAGGCAGGCAATATGGCTTCCGTCGACATCGGCATCCGTCATAATGATCACCTTGTGATAACGGAGCTTGCTGAGATCCATATGCTTCTCACCGGACTCATCCTCCTGGGCTACAGACACACCGAGGGCGGTATAGATATTCTGTATCTCCTGGCTGTCAAAGGCCCTGTCCACTGCAGCCTTCTCCACATTGAGAATCTTTCCCCTAAGAGGAAGGATGGCCTGGGTCTTGCGGTCCCTGCCCTGCTTGGCCGTTCCACCTGCGGAATCTCCCTCGACCAGGAAGAGTTCGCACTTCTCAGGGTCGCGTTCGGAGCAGTCGGCCAGTTTGCCCGGCATACCGACGCCTCCCATATAAGTCTTTCTCTGAACCATCTCGCGGGCCTTGCGGGCTGCATTTCTCGCCGTGGCCGCAAGCACGATCTTTTCGATTATGAGTTTCGCATCCTTAGGGTGCTCTTCAAGATAGGCCTCCATTGCGGCTGAAGTAGCCTGCGATACGGCGGATGTAACCTCGGTATTGCCGAGCTTGGTCTTGGTCTGCCCTTCGAACTGAGGCTCGGCCACCTTTACTGAGATAACCGCTGTAAGACCTTCCCTGAAGTCCTCCGGAGCCAGATCACCCTTGTACTTCTCGAGAAGCTTGTTCTTCTCCGCATACTGCTTGAGCGTACGGCTCAGTCCCATCTTGAAGCCCTGGAGGTGCGTACCTCCCTCAATAGTATGGATATTGTTCACATAGGAATATATCTTCTCATTGTAGCCGTTGTTGTACTGTAGGGCAATATCGATAGGGATGACCTTGTCTGTGGTGACGCAGATGGTCTCGGGGATGAGCGTTTCAGCTCCGGCATCAAGATAGCTTATGAATTCGGAAAGACCCTTCTCGGAATAGAATACCTCAAATCTCGGCTTGCCGTCATCCATAAGTTCACGCATATCAGTAAGAGTGATGCGGATCCCCTTATTCAGGAAAGCAAGTTCACGCAGACGTGCCGACAGCGTATCATACTTGTAAACGATAGACTGCGTGAAAATAGTCGCATCCGGATGGAACGTGATGATTGTACCGTGATCTTCACAAGTACCGGTCACTTCAACCGGACCCAGGGGAATTCCCTTCGAATATCTCTGTTTGAAAATCTGTCCTTCCCTGTGAATTTCAGCCTCAAGCGCATCGGAAAGAGCATTGACGCAGGACACACCGACTCCGTGAAGTCCTCCGGACACCTTGTAACTGTCCTTACTGAACTTTCCTCCGGCGTGCAGCACGGTAAGCACGACCTCAAGGGCTGAACGATGCTCCTTAGGATGCATTCCGGTAGGGATACCACGGCCGTTGTCCTTCACCCTGATGGAATTGTCCTCAAGGATAGTCACGTCGATATCCGTACAGTATCCAGCCATCGCCTCATCAATACTGTTGTCGACCACCTCATATACAAGATGGTGGAGTCCCCTCTCGGAAACGTCACCGATATACATGGAAGGCCTCTTACGTACAGCTTCAAGTCCTTCGAGGACCTGGATACTACCCGCGGAATATTGCTCCTCCGCCTGCTTCATCTCTTCGTTTTCTATCATTTTTTTCAGAATTATCTAAATCCTACAAATTTACAAATAAATCTACAAATTCAGGGTTATTCCGGCCGTAAAATTGATACCGCTTTCCACATATCTCGGGATCCTCTGAATGGCCATATCGAGCAGGTTTCCACCCTTTGCCCATACGGAGAACCTGTCCGTGAACCGATACTCTCCATAGACACCCAGATCAGCATAAGCGGCAATATCTCCACGTGAAGTGGAACCCTCGCAAGTCACGCCGGCATAGATCCTCTTCCGGAAGTTATATGTGAATGAAACGTCACCGCTGAACATAGGCAGATCAAAGCAATCCTCCGGCATTCCCAGGGATGTCTTGCGGAAATGAACCCCTGCACTGGCATCCACTCTTTCGGACTTCCAGCTTAGAGACGCATCGGCATAGATCAAGTTGAAATCTTTGTATGCAATGGTGGTAAGGAAAGCAGGGACCCGCGCAACAGCCGCCATCGGGACGTTGTCCAGGAGTGCATATCCACCCTTCAGGTCATATTGGAAAAAGCCTCCGATATGTCCCCTCACCCCTGCGAAAACATCAAACTTGTCATTCGTGACAGAGCTCACGTCATCAGTATACGAGATATTGAACCGATGATATGTCTCCTTGAATTCCATATACGAATTAAGATGTTGTCCTCCCGTAAGACCGGCATAAATATCCACGGCGCCGTTGAGAAGCGACAGGCTCAGGTCTATCTCAGGATGGATCCTGAACGAGCGGATATAGGAAAGCCTGGCCCCAGCGCTGATATTGAACCTGCCGAACAGGAATTCGGCCCTGGGGTATGCCTGCAGGGCGGTCGTACGACCGGCCGAAATACCGGAATAGGTGTCGTGACGGGCATTGACGTCAACCAGTATCCTGTATGCTCCCTTGATGACCGGGCCGAATGTCGCATCCAGAGCATAGCTCTGCTGCATCACATTGACCGGCTCGAAATAATGATCGAGCACATCCGCCCCGACCCTTCCCGACAATGTCACGTCATAAAGGAAATATGACGGACCACCGTTGACAGACCGGAAGTTGGCCTTGACTCCACCCGAATGATAGGTTGAAGGGAGGCGGCTGTCCGAATTGTAAAGTCCCCTGTAATCCACATCCCAGGAAGCCTGAAGAGCTTCATTGCGCCAGGATCCTTCTATGCCGAACTTTTCCGAGATGTCATATCCTTCGTACATCTCTTTTACGACCTTCATATCAGACGGCGAGACAGCCCAATACTGTCCGTAATATCCCTGGAGGTCCTGATATACGCTCATTGCGAAATTCTCACGAGGCTTTGTGGCGACAACGGCCTGAAGCACCGGATATACCGGATACCCGGCTCCGGCCTTGACATACAGATTTCTTCCCTGGTATCCCTGGGGCTCCGGGATGACCTTCACCGCATACGGCGTAAACTCATACGCTCCCCTGTACGGTGAATCGAATACGGAGTAATCGAATTCGTAGTCGAACCTCAGTGCCGAATCCGGAACGTTGACCTCGAGGGCGCGCTTGGAGAAATCGCCCACGGAGGAGCTGTAACTGTTCGTCACCTGCACGCTTGCATTTATGTTCTGGGCATTTACACAAAAAGTGGCAGAAGCCATCATTGCAGCCAAAATAGTCAGATATTTCTTCATAGCTTTTCCATCCTGAGTTTTACGGACTCGTGTATCCCGTCATCGGTCGGTTCATACCCATCAATGATACTCTGGTAAGTAGCCTTTGCCTGCTCCTTCTGGTTCTCCGCCACAAAAGTGTCGCCAAGAACTACGAAAGTGCGGGCAAGCCAATATGTCTGGTCGCCGGAGTTGTCTGCGAACTCGTATACTGCGGCTTCCACTCCGCTGAAATCCCCACGGTCATACATATCCTGGATTATCAGATAATTGGCTTCAGCCCCTTCCTGAGTTGAAGCATACTTCTTCAGGTCATTGAACAGAAGGAAGGCTTCCGTCCTGCGGGAAGTTGCCATCAGGGATTTGGCCTTGACATACTTGGCCTCACGCAATATTTCCTCGGCAAAGCCTCCTTCCATCACAGCAGACGATGCCGGGATGGACGCCTCGTAATTCCTGGCCCTGTATGAAGAGCGCATCTTCCAGAGCTTCGCGATACTCCTGTTGACATCCAGGCGGGCGGCGGAATCCAGTCGCGAATACCCGGCAAAGGCGTCCTGATAATGTTCCAGAGCATAGGACATATCCGCATACCCAAGGATAGCCGACTCGGCAAAGGAGCCCTCGGTAGTAAGCTTCATAACTTCACCATAGGCGTCGCAGGCCTTTTCGCGATCCCCTGTGGCCTTGTAAGACTCGGCCAGGTAGAAATATGCCTGAGCCCTTCCTGAGCCCTGCGGATATTCCGAAAGATATTTCTCGAGAGACGAGACAGCCTGCGCATAGTTGGCGGACAGGAACAGCTGTTCGGCGGTATTGAAATACATATCCTCCCTTTCGGATGCACTTTTGCCGGAAGCAAGAGTATTCTGCTCGACATATTCGAGGTACTTGTCAGGCTGACCCATCTTCTGGTAAATCGATTCTATGGCCATAAGCGCCTCCTCCGCATATTCGGTCCCTTTCATATTCGATACGACCTGCTTGTAGTTTTCAAGCGCCTTGTCGTATCTGGCATCATTGCGGTAAACCATACCCAGTCCTATCAACGCCCTTGCAACGTACGAACTGTCATTCGTGGTCTCCTTGAGCTTATGGAACACGGACACGGCCTCACTGGACTTCTTTATGTCAAGATACGACCTTCCAAGTTCATAAAGGGCTTCGCCGTACAAAGGAGCCTCGGGACTTGCGCCCTGCACCTTTGAGAGGACAGACACCTTCTTGGTCTTGGATCCGCTCAGACCGTATGCCAGGGCCTGCCTGTAGTAAGGATAAATATTGTTCACATCAGGGTACGCATCGATGACCTTCTGATAGGACTCCACTGCAGCCTTGTAGCTCTTCTGGGCGAAATCGCAGTCAGCTCTCCTGGTCATTGCATCCTCGCGGAACTCCCCCTTGCCTCCCTGCACATAATTGTCGAACCATCTGGACGCAGTCTTGAAATCATCCTGCTTGAAATAACTGTACGCGATATTGTACGGCAGGGCAACTCCTTCCGGCTGGTTTTCAAGCGCCAGCAGATTGTACAGTTCCGTGTATATCTTCCCGGCTTCGGAATAATTGCCGGTCCTGTACTGGCACTCTGCCAGCCAATAACGAGCAAGCTGGTTGAACCTGTCCTGCTTTGACTGATAGAAGGAAGCGGCACGCAGGCAAGGGATGGCATCGCGATACGCCCCGCTCTCCATCAACTGCACGGCACGGAGGAAATTGGCCTTCATATAGTTGCCCCTCATCTCCCCATCCAACTCATCGATATTGTCATAGGCTTCGACCGCAGCGGCATAATCCCTGTTGGCAAGCGAAGCAAGGGCCATATAGCCGTATATCTGCTCCCCCCGTTTCGAGGTTGAATATTTCTTTATATAAGATTCGAATCCGGAAACATCCTGATTGAGATCATATGCCATCTTCGCATAGTTCAGAAAGGCGTCCTCCTGTATCTCGGGGTCATAATCGACACTTGAGGCATCCTTGAAGGCGCCCAAGGCCGCTACTCTGTTCTTGAGGTTGAGATAGGAATTACCCAGATGATAGTTCGCTATCTGTCCGAGGGAGTCGCTCCGGTCCTCCATACGGTTGTAGTTCTCAACGGCACCGGCATAATCCTCGACGGCATACAGGACCGAACCGGAAAAGAAATAATCGGAGCGCGTCATATTGTCCCTGTAGGTCAGGTCATAATACTTCCTGGCATTTTCGGGATCATCCTTGACAAGATAGGATTCAGAAATCATCCTTGCAACGTGAGGCTGCCTGTCCGCCGGCACCCTTTCATAAAGGGCACTTCCCGGACCGATGACATAGTCATAGTCCTTCATCATAAAACGGCTCTCTATCAGGTAATAGTCAGACAGACTCTCGAACCGGGGATCGGTAGCGGAAAGCTCGAACCATTTCACGGCTTCCTCAAAACTGTTTTCCGTATAGTTCATAAAGCCCATCGCATACCTGGCCGGAGCACTTAGTTCGGAGAAACCTCCCGCTTCAAGATCCAGGAAGCATTCCTTCGCTGCCTCATAATTGCCCAGCGCATAATTACAATACCCTTTTCTGAAAACAAAAGGGGCCCTCTGGTCTGAATGCAGGTATGATACGTCCACCAATGAGAGCCGGGAGAGACACTCTCCGTACACCTGGGAATCAAAAAGATTTCCGGCATATTCGTAGTTGATCATATCAGACAAAGAAGAAGACTCATATTTCCGCTCATAGACGGATAGCAGGCCCTCAGCCTCGGAGGAATTCATCTTCAGAGCGCACAGAAGCTCATATCCATCAGTAAGCGCATCATCCGGCAACTGAGAGAACAGGGCCTGTGCCCTCTCATACATCCCGGCATCATACAACTCGACGGCCTGTCTGTATTCAGGCGAAACTCCCAAAGAGAGAGAAAGCAGAAAAATCGCTATTCTTACCCCCATAATCCATTGTATTTACATTCTTACAAATTTACTCAAAATTCTCTCTATATTTGTAACAGATAAGGACTTTTGTGCAACTTTTTATGAGCAGCATCATTTCTTTCAGCAATGCAGACATCGTCAATGGTGAAAGCGTAGTCGTTTACGGTCTGAATATGGAAATCAACGACAGCGACATCGCGTACATCGTCGGCAAAGTCGGCACAGGCAAGACTTCCATAATCCGTACCATAATCGCAGAGAACCCCCTTACAAAAGGGGAAGGATCCGTCTGCGGATACAATCTGAGAACGATTCAAGAAAAGGACATCCCATTCCTGAGACGCAGACTGGGTATAGTATTCCAGGATTTCCAACTGCTTATGGACCGTACGGTATATGACAATCTTGACTTCGTACTTAAAGCTACCGGCTGGAAGGAAGGAATGGACAGAAAAATCCGGGAAGTCCTTCAAGCCGTAGGGATGGAGCACAAGATACACAAGATGCCGCATCAGCTGTCTGGAGGCGAACAGCAGCGAATAGCCATAGCCAGAGCCTTACTAAACGATCCTGAAGCAATCATTGCAGACGAGCCTACAGGCAATCTGGATTCAGAGACGGCGGACGGTATCCTGAAACTGTTGTTCGATATCAACAAAGAGAAAGGCACGGCGATAGTGATGGTTACACACAACCGCTCGATTTTCGAGAATTACCCGGGACGGGTGTTCGTGTGCCGGGACGAATCCTGCACCGAGATTCACAATGACGGTGTCATCGACTTGTCCATTTCAGTGTAGGACCGTGCAGAACTCCCGGAGCGGGCAGTCACTGCAGTGCGGCCTCTGAGCCGTACAGGTATATCTTCCAAAAAGTATAAGCCAGTGGTGGCAGATCGGGCGCAGTTCCTCAGGGACGTGACGTTCCAGGTCGCGTTCGACCGACTCCGGAGTATTTCCCTTTGACAACCCCAGCCTGTGGGACACACGGAAGACGTGCGTATCCACGGCGATGACCGGTCTGTTGTATATAATGGAGGCGATTACGTTGGCCGTCTTCCTGCCCACTCCCGGAAGGGTCATAAGCGCATCCACTTCCGACGGCACCTCGCCGTTGAAATCCGACACGAGCTTACGGCCCATAGCCGCCAGATGTTCCGCCTTGCTGTTGGGATACGATATGGACCGTATTAGAGGAAGTATGTCTCCTGCATCCGCCAGGGCCAACTCGCAAGGAGTCGGGTACTTTTCAAAGAAGGCCGGAGTAGTGAGATTTACACGCTTGTCCGTGCATTGCGCGGACAGCACCACTGCCACCAGCAACTGATATGCATTGGAATAATGCAGCTCACTTACGGCAACCGGCACGTTATCCTTGAAATAGCCAAGGACCCCTGAATATCGTTCCTTAATGGTCACTCCTACCCTACGAACTGTGCCTTGAGACGGGATATCTTTTCATCTGCATCTGCTCCCTTCGCGCCGAAATAGAACTTGATTTTCGGTTCTGTGCCGGAAGGTCTTACGGATACCACGTCTCCATCGGCATCGAAAAACTGCAGCACATTGGATGAAGGCTGTCCTGTCTTCTCCGGCTCGAGGTAGTCAATCACCTTTACTACAGGCGACCCGCACAATTCGGCAGGAGGATTGCTCCTCATATCGGACATCAGCTGCTGGATTTCCCTGGCTCCGCTCACGCCCTTCTTTACTAAGGATGCGAGTCCTTCTTTGCGATATCCGTACTCTGCGTAGATTTTCTGCATCAACTGATAGAGAGTCATACCGTTATCGGCAGCCCAGGCAGCACACTCCGCAAGCATCATACAGCTTACCTGTGCGTCCTTGTCACGCACAAACTGGCCGACATTGAAACCATAACTCTCCTCTCCACCGCAGATGAATTCCCCTTCGCTTTCGCGAGCCTTGACAACTTCCGCTATATATTTGAAACCCGTAAGCACGTTATACACCGGCACCTCGAAACTTCTGCATATCTCCGTGATCAGCTCAGTAGTCACTATTGTCTTCACGACATACTTCCCCTTGCCGAGGCGCCCCGTTTCCTTCCACCTTGTCAGGATATAATAAGTCAGCATCGAAGCGGTCTGATTGCCATTGAAGAGCACCATCCTGCCATCGTTGTCCCTGACGGCGATTCCCATCCTGTCCGCATCCGGATCCGTTCCCATAACGATATCCGCACCTGTCTCGTCAGCCTTTTCGATTGCAAGCTTGAGAGCGGCCGGCTCTTCCGGGTTCGGCGACACCACGGTAGGGAAATTCCCGTCGTTCACATCCTGTTCGGGCACATGTATCACATTCTTGAACCCCTTCCTTGAAAGGATTTCAGGAACCAAACGCACACCGCAACCGTGAAGAGGGGTATATACAATCTTTATGTCGGAGTGTCTTTCACAGGCCTCGGGACTCAGTGAAAGTGAAAGCAGGTCCTTCAAATAAGACTCATCGACTTCCGCACCCATCACCTCGATCCGACCGGACTCCCCTTCCGGGGTGAATCTGACCTGTGAAGGGTCCTTTATCTTTGCGACCTCCTCGACAATGGCCTTATCCACTGGAGAAGTGACCTGTCCGCCATCAGACCAGGACACCTTGTACCCGTTGTACTCCTTGGGATTGTGGGAAGCGGTTATCATTATTCCCGCCGTAGCTCCCTTGAGGCGTATGGAATAGCTCATCTCCGGAGTAGGACGGATGCCATCGAAGATATATACGTCAATACCGTTCGCGGACAGCACTTCGGCTGCTATGTGTGCGAATTCGCTGCTATGATTGCGGCTGTCAAAAGAAACGCATACGGAAAGACGGTCGGACTTCACCTGCTTGCGCATATAATTGGCGAGCCCCTGCGTAGCCATTCCCACAGTATACCTGTTCATCCTGTTCGTACCGACGCCCATAATCCCGCGGAGGCCTCCGGTACCAAACTCCAGATTCCTGTAAAATGCATCCTCAAGCGCTGCGGGATCCTCATCCATCATACGGAGCACTTCAGCCTTAGTTTGTTCATCGAAGCCTTCACCCAGCCAACTCTGAGCGGTAATTTCGTAATCTTTCATATTATCAGAATTTATAATTCAACCCTATACCGGCCGTCCCGTTCAAAGGATTGTCGCTGAACAGATAAGTGAGGTTCAGTTGTATTCCGAACAGTCTCACGCCAAGTCCGGCTGACGCATAGTTCTCCAACGGAGTCCCCTTTCCCATATTGTATCCCAAACGTACGGTGGCTATGTTCTTGAAGGTATAAGACGCTGCCGCAGCAAGCCTGAAGGCCCCGAAGAAATAATAATCTCCTTCCAACCTGGCTTCTATTCCCTTATACCCGTATGTGGCGCCCAACAGGGCATATGACGGCAGGCTATATTTTCCGGACACCTTGGGTCCGATGTTGGCAACACCGGCGGCTACGCCCACAGGACCGAAATATCCCGTAGCCACAGCATCACCCGCCACAGCCCAATAATCCTGGCCAAGATAAAAGTTGCTGCGAAGATATCTCGCCTTCAACTTGACATCCACATTCCTGATCACGCGGAAATCGGCTCCGAGGCCAAGGCTCAGATTGGACGGACTGTATCTTCCGTTACGTAGGAAATCCCCGGACTCGTCCGTAGGAATGGTATTTTTCATCTTGCCGATGTGCATATCCACGGTTACACCCAGGAAAGAATTGGCACGATACTTCACTCCTGCATCCACGTCACCAGTCGATACGGCTGATGTTCTTTCCCACATCGCATAAGAAAGATCGAGCTCCACCCGGCCGGTATCCCTCACAAAAAACGCGGCATCATCAAACACACCTATTCCGGCCATAGCAAGGGATGCTGCAGTACGGGGTTGACAGGCGAACTGCATCGCAATTGAAGCCACGCCATCTGCATTGACCTTCTGCTGTGCGGATACCGTTCCGCATACCAGAGACAGAGCAACCGCATATAATATCGATAACCTTATTCTCATTTTTTTACAAAACTCTTCTTATACTCTTCCGAGCCCATACGTACGGTGACGTTATATACACCCGGAATACAGTCTGACACATCAATCCGTGCCGGGTTGGTCCTGCTGGCGCTGAATGAACCGGTGAAAATCAATGTGCCGGCGGAGGTATATATCTTCACTTCCATTGTCGCTTCATTCTTCGGCCTGATATTCAGCACGTCAATTACTGGATTAGGATACAGGTTGACCTCCAGCTCCTCTCCGAGTACCAGGGAGCCGAAGGCATTGACAAGCGGCCCGATCTTTAGGTCCGGGGACACCGACACCGCATCAGCCCCTTTGATGAGAAGATGCCACAGAGAATCGGCGGTAAATTCTTCGCCTCCGAAATTGGAAACTATCAACGCTGCCACGCCACTTACATTCGGGCAAGCCATCGAGGTACCCTCAGAATAAGCATACATATGCCCGCCGACGCTACTGTAATAAGTACTGAGCACTCCGTACCTCTCTCCGTCAGTCATATCTCCACCCGGGGCACAGATGTCAACCCAATCCCCGTAATTACTGTACTTGGGCCTTGCATTGTCCTTATCTACGGCGCCGACTGCCATCACGGCATCATATCCCGCAGGCCAGCCGTATGCCCACCCGTCGTTTCCGGAAGCGAACAGCACAAGACCTCCCTTCATCGGACTGTCAGGAAGCTGGTTACCGTCCTTGTCGCATCCGGCATATTTGATGAAATAATCTATAGCATCCTTGTCGGATTTTGTTATTCCTCCGGCCTTGGCTTCCGCTTCCGATGCGTAGTCATAGCTCCAACTGTTGTTAGCTATGACGGCACCGTGATCTGCAGCCCATTGTATCGCAGCAGGAAAACCGCCGTACGAATCGGTCGTATCCGTCTCCGGATAGAATATCTGGCAGGACATAAGGGTCACACCGCCTTCACCGTCGTCTCCTCCTGCAATACCGCACACACCTTCACCGTTATTGTTGACCGCGCCTATGATTCCGGCCACGTGCGTACCGTGCCCGTGCGGATATATCGTATAGCCTTCGTGATCTTCGACGAAACATTTGCTTCCGTTATCTCCACCTGGCAGGACCACATCCTTGAGATCCGGGTGTCCGATATCGATTCCTCCGTCAATCACCGCGACGATGACATCCTTGTCCCCGATATTGAAATACTCCCAGGCATTGCGCACGGACCCGCCGTCCGAAAGGTGCCACTGCTCAGAGAGCATCGGGTCATTGAACTTGACGGACTCCAGTTTCCTACGGGATGGGCGCTCCCAGTACTCCACACATTCAGGCATACCGGACGCTCTAGTAACAGCGAAATCCGGCACTTTCGAATCAAATGTCAGTGAATACCATTTGTGAAGGCCGGCATTTCTCTGCCTCTGCTCGAATTCACCTCCTACACGGAACATAGGGACAGCTCTCACGACGCCCATATCCGCGAACACATCTGGGATTCCCGCAAGTAGTTCCGCGCTTACGTCATCGGATACCTGAACGTTGATCACATTTGTCTCAAGCACCGGGGCCACGACATTGTGGCTATATGTGACAGTTGCCGGATTGTCCTTTCTGCAGGCCACGGCAAGCAGGGTCACAGACAGCACGGCTAAAGCTATTTTAATCTTATACATATCCTTCAAAGTTACTAAATATTCAGATAAACACCTATTTTTGCAAGCGTGAAGAAAAGTTTTGCAGACATACTCCGTTCAATAGACAACGACAGGACCAGAAAGATAGCTTCGAAGCTGCCGTCCTGGACGGCAAAGGAAGGGCTTTTGATCCCGTCCCAGCTTTCTTTGGAGCAATGCAGTTCAGAAGCCGCAGCGAGGTACAAGGCAGCTCTGGTGGCGTTACATAGCGAGGGCAAACCGAAACTGGCAGACCTGACGGGCGGCCTCGGGATTGACAGTCTGGCATTTTCTGAAGTCTGCTCGGAAGTTCTGTACAACGAAGAGAATCCTGTCCTGGCAGAAGCCGCCGCCCACAACTTTAATCTTCTCGGAAGGAAAAACATCAGCGTCATTTCAAACAGCGCCGAGTCCATAGTCTGCAGTCTAGGTGCATTCGACTGGATATATATCGACCCGGCTCGAAGGGACAGTGCAGGCAGGAAGGTCTTCCTGCTGGAAGACTGCAGCCCGGACGTCACCGCCCTGATACCGCAGCTATGGGAGCATACGGAAAGAATAATGCTCAAGCTCTCACCGATGGCGGACATAAGCATGGTTGCATCCAGGCTTGGAAACTGCCTGAAAGAGATTCACGTCACAGGACTTGACGGCGAATGTAAGGAACTTGTCTGTATTCTTCTGAAGGGTAATACGGAGCCTTTCACCACTACAGTGGCCGAGCTCGAGCACGGGGCACTGACTTTCACGGAACGCCGCGCCATTGACATAGCGGAAGATATCCTGCCGGGAGAAATATTGTTCGAGCCATCCGCAGCACTCGTCAAATCCGGATATGCCGACAGTTTCTGCTCGCAGGCCGGGTTCAGGAAGCTGGACCGTTTCACGCAGCTGTACGCTTCGGCAGACGAAGCTACCGGGGCTGTTGACGGATTCGGCAAAACATTCAAAATCGTCGAAGTAGCCGGATTCAACGGAAGCTCCATCAGGCAAATGGGGAAAACGTATCCGGATGCGAATGTCACGGCCCGCAACATTCCCCTCTCATCCGAAGAACTCCGACGCAAACTCGGATCCGGTTCGGGGAACGGGATTCACATATTCGGGACGAGCGTCAACGCCACCCGCAGACTGATAGTCTGCAGGAAACTGTCACTCTCCTCCCAGAAGGTTCCTGGTCCAGAAGTCGTGGTCTGAAGCCTGATCGTGTACGTGCTGGGCGTCACGATACCCGTGCATCCCGTCAGGGTACAGCATAAGTTCGAACTGCACTCCCTCCCGCTGAAGGGCATCCATAAGCAACAGCGTGTTCTGATAGTGCACATTGTCGTCACCCGTGCCGTGGGTCAGTTTCAGACGCCCCGGCTTGCAGCCCTCCACATACGTAAGCACTGAAGCCTCGGCATAGCCTTCAGGATTGGACTGAGGCGTATCCATAAACCTTTCGGTATAGTGGCTGTCATAAAGAGTCCAGTCATATACGCCACCGCCGGCAACACCGCAGCAAAAATGTTCGGGATACCTGAGAACGAGCATAGAAGTCGTGGTCCCTCCGAAAGAGAACCCCTCCACCCCTATCCTTGAGGCATTGACATAAGGCAATGATCGCATATGGTCAGCCCAGGCGAGGTAATCCTCAAGTTCGATGACCGTCATCCTCCTGAAAGCCTGATCCATACCGCGTCTCCCGTTCTCACCTGACGAGCGGGGATCCACCACCATATAGATTATTCCATTTTCATAGCACCACCTGTCAGAAGCGTCACGGTCATTCCAGCGGTCCCTGACATACGGGGTCCCCGGGCCTCCGTACAGTTGCATCAAGACCGGATACTTCTTTTCAGGATCGAACCCCTTTGGATATGATATTAAGCCATACAGGTCAAATCCGTCATTTTCAATCCTGATGATTTCCGGTATAGGGCGAGGTGCCACATCGCAATTGGACACGGACACAAGATCCTCTGAATACCGATAGAGGTCTCCTCTGACTATGCGCGGGCACATAGCCGCAGTAGAAAGTCTGGCCGTGAAATGCCGTCCGTCAGGGTCCAGCTTTATCTCGTCGGCAGTATAGTCCGAATCGGTAAGGCGTGTAATGCGCCCTTTTCTGTCCACCCTGTACAGAGAAGGATGCACCCTGGAGTCGCGCTTCGCACTGAACCATACATCCCCCTTCTTCTCATCAACCCTCAGCAGGGAAATGTCCCAATTCTCCCCTTCAGTGAGGCGCCGGAACGTCTTGCCGTCATAGGAAAGGAAATATATCTGTTCCCATCCCGTTTCGAAATTCCTCGCCATATACAATCCTTTTTCGGTAAATATGACCTCCTCTATCCAGCTCAGCCAGGTCGGATATTCCTCGTGATATACCGCCCGTTTTTCTCCGGTCAAACAATCAACGGCATAAAGGTCCAGTACATTCTGACGACGAGGCTCTCTCGCGACATAGAAAAAACGGCTCTCCCTGTCCCAGAACGGTATTCCGAAATATTGGTCCTCCCCTTCATCGAAATCGGCCCATACGGTTTGTCCGGCTCCGACATCCACCATTCCTATACGCACGGAAGGATTCGGCTGTCCGGCCTTGGGATATCTCGTGAGGCGCAGCGTCCCGCTCTGCCCGAATGGAGAGAATATCGGGAATACCGGGACATTCGTATTGTCAAAGCGATAAAAGCCGATCTTTCGCGAATCCGGACTCCACCAGAATGCCTTGTATTTGGACTGGCGTCCCAGAATCTCTTCGTAATACACCCAGGAAGCATACCCGTTCAGTATCACTTCCGACCCGTCTTGAGTGAGCCGGGTTTCATTGCCGCTGGACACTTCCTGCACCCAGAGGTCATTGTCGCGCGTGAACGCTATCATAGTGGAATCCGGAGAATAAGTCGGATTCACCATAGAGAGCGTGATGGCCAGAATCAATCCTTTCATTTGAAAAACCTGTCGTTAAAATTCACCAGATATACTTTCTCGACCGCCCTGGTCAATGCCGTATAAAGCCATTTCAGATCATCTTCTGTCTGGGTGTCCTGCCAGAAAGGACAGTCTATGAAGACACAGCTCCACTGACCGCCCTGGGACTTGTGGCAGGTGATGGCATCGGCATATTTCAGCTGCAGGGCATTGTAGAATTTGTCCTCCCTGACGGCATCGTACCTTTTCTTTTTCCCGGAAATATGTGAATAATCCTCGGAGACGCCGAGATACAATGCGTTCTGCTGTTCATAGGTCAAAGACGCCGCTTCCGATTCCAACGTATCAAGACAGACCTTGGCATTGATTTCCTGTCCGTCATAATCGGGAAAAGACAGGACGGCATCAGCGAAATGCAGTCCGTATCGGTCCTCATAATGGTTTATGCGCACAAGAGAAGCTATGTCCCCATTGGCGATATAATCCATTCCCTTGACATCTTCTATAAACTGGTAGCAGTTCTTTACAATCATCAGTTTATCCCCTCGCACAAGCCTCTCCTCCTTGAACTGCACCATCGAACGGATTCCAAGGTTGTACCTTATCGCCCTTTTGTTCGAGCGGCAGAGCACCATAGTGTCATCTTCACCATATCTTGCATAAGCATCTCCTATCTTCTCTATCAAGTCCCCACCGTTTATCCTTTCTATGTCAGGGAAACCATTGACGTCCAAGCGCAGTTCCGGTTCGCCTCCGGAGACGATAATATCCCTGATGGCAGTTGCGTTGTAAAGTATGCCCGACTCTTTTGCCTGTCGTACCACCGTAGTAAGTTCCGAATACCTCACGCCACCGAAGGCATCCATAAATTCCCGAGAGAGAGCGGGACTGGAATCGTGTCCGATAGGAGGAAGCTGTGCGGCATCACCGACAAGTATCAACCGGCAGTCCACTCCGTTTCTCACGAATCCGACGAGATCTTCCAGCAGATTGCCCGTTCCGAAAAGAGAAGAGGACTGCTGCCTCTCTGCTTCAATGCCGATAAGCGAAACCTCATCCACCACGAAAAGCGCGCTCTTAGCCTTGTTGGGGATAATCGAGAACTGGCCATATCCGTCAGCGCCCACAGACTTCTGCTTATAAATATGCTTGTGTATCGTATATGCCGGCTTGCCGGCGAAGCTGCTCAACACCTTCGCCGCACGGCCTGTCGGAGCGAGCAGGACGGAGCGGACTTTCATTGCGGACAACGACGAGATGACAGCGGCCATAGCCGTGGTCTTGCCTGTCCCCGCATATCCGTTCACGACAAGTATGTCGGAATCATCCGACGTGAGGAACGAGGCGATGTCCCTGAACAGGGAATCCTGGCAGGGAGTCGGTTCGTATCCGAACTGTTTCAGAAAATCTTCATATAGGAAGCCGGCTCTGTCCATCTACCTTTTCCTGGTGTCAAAAATCATTGCAACGACGGCAAGTACAGGATAAATTTCGACACGTCCCAAGAACATATCAATAGAATAAAGGAACTTGGCAGCAGCCGGGACACCGTTGTAACTGCCCATATATCCTAGTTCCCCGATAGCCGGGCCCACATTTCCAAGCGATACGACGGAGCCGACGAATGAATTCCTCCCGTCGACGCCGATAATCATCGACACGGCGACGGACAGGGCGATGATGACACAATACATTGCGATATACAGGATATGCGGATAGACATCCTCGTCCTTGAATATTCTGGAACCGACCCTCACTTCATTCACCGAAGAAGGATGAAGGATTTTCCCAATGCGGCAGCCTATGGCCTTGAACAGGAACAATATCCTGTCAACTTTCACACCTCCGGTTGTGGATCCTGCGCATCCGCACATAAAGGCCACGAACATAAGCAGCATGCTTGGCAAAAGTGGCCAGTCCAGATTGTCCGTAATGGCAAATCCCGTCGTGGATGCAGCGCTGATTGTCTGGAATGCACCTTTCCACAATGCGCTTCCGAGGGAATCCTCCACGCCTTTAAATTTCAGCGAAAATCCTATACCGAGGGAGAAAATCACTATGGATACCAGATAGAATTTAAGCACAGGATTGTTCAGGGGCTTGATGGTCCTGTGGATGACAGATAAGTACAGCAGGCCGAAATGAAGGGAGGAAAGCACCATAAACACCATTGATATCGCCTCTATCGCAGGCGAATCGAAGGAGGCGATTGAAAGGTTTCTGGTACTGAACCCACCAGTCGCAGACACGCTGAATGCGTGGCACAAGGCATCGAATACGCTCATTCCCGCAATCAGGTATGCGATGAATGACAGGACGGCGATTCCCACATAGACATATGCGAAGATATATACCGTCTTGTTGGTTCTGGTGGAATATCCGCCCTTGGAGAGCGATGAAAGCTCCATATTTGTAAGTCTGAAGCGGACAGGACTCGAATCGGGGATCACGAGAAGCAGGAATACCACAACTCCCAAGCCTCCGATGAAATGAGTCGAACTTCTCCAGAAGAGCAGACTGCGCGGCAGAGCCTCGATATCGTCAAGTATCGTGGCACCGGTGGTAGTGAATCCCGACACGCTCTCAAACCAGGCGTTCGCCAGCGTGAACGGGCTTCCCCAAAGTGCATACGGAAGCATACCGAACACGAACGACAATATCCAGGAGAGCACTACTATCATATACCCGTCCTTCAGGGAAATCTGGGGCACCTTCCTGACAAAGATAAACGGGAACACGCCCACGATGAACGTTATGAGGAAACTGATAAGCAGAGGTGCCAATGCCGCATCTCCGTCAATTATGGATATTATGGCGGACAGCAACATGAACAGGGCGCTCACCAGAAGGGCGAACCCGATATTTCTGCTTATTACCTTAAAGTTCATCCTTCTTGTTCTTCAAAGCGATTATACGTCGACGCTGCTGCTGATTCTCCTCAACAAGCTCGGAAATCGACTTGTTGAGCTCAGACAGCTGGTCGTCACCGTCGAAGTGGTAAGTATATTTTTTGTTGAATGAACGATAGCTGTTCAATGCGTCCAGCATCTTGTAGATAGGGTTGACATAGTATCCGAGAGCAAAAATCAGCAGCAGGATAATCAGCAGGAGTCCGACTCCGACCGCCACTATACCGGGCATCACGCTCCTATAGAATCCGCTGTCAAAATCCTCGGAATTGGTTTTCAGATCGGCGTAGATCACGTCCATCAGCTGACTTATGGTGTGCTGAAGGCTTATGAAGGAAGGCTGGAGCCTTTCGAAATACCAGGACCTTGAATCTATGAAGTCGGAAAGAAGCACATCCTCCAGCTCAGTCGCAGTCTCAAGGTATTCTTCGTAAGCAGTGACAACAGAATCCGCATACGGGCCTATCACATTGGAAGCCAGGGAAGAGCGCAGAATATCTATGTGAGACAGGAAGTAGGCGGTATCATATTCCGGCAGTGCAAGAGACGTGTCATCACCGATCACTGACAGTATCTCCAGATTGTACCCGTTGCTCTGCTCGGACAACTTCTGCGCAACATTGACGCTGTTGATGTCATCCGCTATGAGGTCGGAAACATAGGAGCTCATCTTTCTGTATTCCATCACGGAGATGATGCTGGAGATAAGCAGCATGACGGCGATTGCGCTCAGGCTCAATGTCAATTTGGCCCTCATCGACAACTTGGAATCACCGGAGCCATTGGCAGAAGACTTCCTCATTTTTAAAATTTTTCAAAAATTCATTACAAATATAAGTATTTATTCATATTTTTGTCTTACGACAAACAAAGGGGGATCAGGTATGGCCACATTCCTAAACGATACAAACAGCAAGAATTCCATTATCAAAAGGGATATATTGCGGTTTTGTATACAGAACGAAAGTTTCAGCATTTCAGATCTTAGCAAAGACTTGAATATCAGCGTTCCTACAGTGACAAAACTCGTAGGGGAGCTGATAGGCGAAGGTTTCGTCCAGGACGAGGGCAAGCTTGGCACGTCAGGCGGACGCCGGCCGAGCATCTACGGGCTCAACCCTGACGCCGGTTATTTTCTCGGCATAGACGTGGCCAGACATCACTTCCATATCGCCGTCACGAACTTCAAGGGAGAGCTTATACATTTCATCCAGGACATAGAGTTCGTGCTGGCAGCCAACCAGGAGTCGTTCCAAGCGATGGGGCGCCTCATAAAGGACGAAGTGACCCGCATCGGAATACCCTGGATAAAGGTTCTCGGATGCGGAATCAGCCTTTCCGGACGTGTCAATCCCGAAAAAGGCTATAGCTTGACATATTTCGTAAATGACAATATTCCGCTGACCGATCAGTTCCAGAAGGAGCTCCAGGTGCCGGTGACCATAGAGAACGACTCCCGTGCAATGACGTACGGAGAATATATGAGCCTCGGCAACCAAGCAGACAAGAATATGATTTTCATCAACCTGAGCTGGGGACTCGGAATGGGAATGATACTTGACGGCCAGCTGTATTACGGCAAATCAGGTTTCTCCGGAGAGATCGGTCACTTCCCTCTCCTGAACAACGATGTTATCTGCCGCTGCGGCAAAGTGGGCTGTCTGGAGACTGGAGCATCCGGTTCAGCACTCCACAGAATGATAGTCGAAAAGCTCAAGAAGGGCAGAAAATCATCAATGTCCGCGACCTTCGAGAAGAAAGGTGAGATAGAGCTCGAGGAGATACTCCAGGCCATACGAGAGGAAGATGTGCTCGCGATAGAGGGAATCGGAGAAATCGGAGACACTCTGGGTCAGGGCATAGCCGGTATCATTAATATTTTCAACCCGGGGCTTGTCGTCATTGGCGGAAGGCTGATTGTCGGGAAGGACTACCTTCTCCTCCCGATCCGCACAGCAATAAACAAACTCTCCCTCTCCAGGGTAAGTTCCGATACCAAAATACAACTCTCCACGCTGGACAGGAAAGCAGCCGGAATCGGAAACTGCCTCCTGTCGCGCAGTAAGTTGCTGGGACTTATGTAAGCCTGTTATTCGGGCTTGTAACCGTCTTTCAGAGAAACAGTCTTGTTGTAGACCGGATGATCAGGTGTGCTGTCTGCATCCTTGACATAGTATCCTACGCGTTCAAACTGCACGGCTATGCCTGAAGCATCTTCAAGCAGTGCCGGCTCCGCGTATCCCGTTCCGAGAACGAGAGAATCCGGGTTAAGGAAATCCTTGTAATCCTTGTCCTCCGGGACCTGAGACATATCCGCGAGGGTAAAGAGCCTGTCATACTGACGGAGTTCAATCTCCTTCATATATTGGGTGCTCACCCAATGGATAGTACCCTTGACAGACCTCCACTCGCCACTTCCCGGCCTGGTTGACGGATCATACGTACACTTCAGTTCAACGACCTTTCCGGAAGCATCCTTTATGACTTCGTTGCACTTGATGATATACGTGTATTTGAGACGCACCTCCCCGTCAGGTTTGAGGCGGAAGAACTTGTTCGGAGCGTCCTCCATAAAGTCAGCCCTGTCGATGAGCAGTTCACCGGTGAAAGGCACCTTTCTGGATGCACCTTCCGGTTCAGCCGGGTTGAGAGGGCAGTCATACCACTCCACCTGTCCGGCAGGCCAGTTCGTGAGCGTCACTTTGATAGGATCGTCGCTCACTACCATATATCTGTTTGAACGGGCATTCAAGTCCTGACGCACGCACCACTCCAGAAGCTGGATATCCATAAGCTGGTCGTGCTTGGTTACACCGATCTTGTCACAGAACATCTTGAGCGCATCCGGCGTATAGCCACGGCGGCGCACACCGCACAGAGTAGGCATACGGGGATCATCCCAGCCCGCGACAAGTCCCTTCTGTACAAGCTCAAGAAGCTTTCTCTTCGACATCAGGGTGTACGTGAGGTTCAAACGCGCGAACTCGTACTGATGTGAAGGGAATATACCCAGTGTCTCGATGAACCAGTCATAGAGAGGACGGTGCACGTCGAACTCCAGGGTACAGATGGAATGTGTGATGTTCTCTATCGAATCGCACTGCCCGTGGGTATAGTCATACATCGGGTAGATGCACCACTTGTCCCCGGTACGGTGATGTGAAGCGTGCTTGATTCTGTAAAGGATAGGGTCGCGGAACATCATATTAGGGTGCGCCATATCGATCTTCGCCCTAAGCACCTTCTCCCCGTCGGCATACTTTCCGTCACGCATCTCACGGAACAACCTGAGGTTCTCCTCAACGGAACGGTTGCGGTACGGGCTTTCCTTCCCCGGCTTGTCAACGGTACCGCGGCCTTCGGATATCTCCTCCTGTGTCTGATCATCTACATAGGCGATGCCGCGGCTGATCATATCCTCCGCCCACTGATAGAGCTGGTCGAAGTAGTCCGAAGCATAACATTCCTTCTCCCACTGGAATCCAAGCCACTTGATGTCTTCCTTTATGGCATCAACATACTCGGTATCTTCCTTCGTAGGATTAGTATCGTCATAACGGAGATTCGTCTTGCCGCCATACTTCTGTGCAAGTCCGAAATTGATGCACAGACTCTTGGCGTGACCAAGATGCAGATAACCGTTCGGCTCCGGAGGGAAACGGGTAAGTATTGACTTGTACTTGCCGGACTTGAGATCGTCCTCGATTATTTCCTCCAGAAAATTGAGCTTCCTAACTTCTTCTTCCATTGTAATAGCTATTAACAAACTTTCAAATTTAAGAAAAAGTTTGTTCAGTTACACTTATTTCACCTCAGAATCTTCCAGCACTTTCGCCTTATAGCCGAGCTTTCGGATTGCATTGGCAAGTTTGAGCGTGTCGGTCTTGTCCGGGTTATACACTATCGTCACAGTCTTGTCCGACAGTTCAGCCTTGAGGTCCTTGACTCCTTTCTCGAAAGAAACGTTCTCAGTAACCTTCTTGACACAGTTCTTGCAGTCGATTGTGGTTTCATACTTCACCTGGCGCATAGGAGTTTTCGGCTTTGATCCGGCCATCGCCGCGAGGGACAGCGTCAAAAGAGCAATCAGGGTTAGAATTTTTTTCATATCAGTTTGATTTATTCTGTTTTCCAAATCGTCAGCCTCACTCCGGCATATACTTTAATACCCATAATCGGGCCCCAGACGCAGCTGGCATCGAATTTCCGGGAGAAAGGCTCATCAGCCGAAATGATTGGATCCGGCTGTGTATAGTTTGTAAGGTTCTCGCCTCCGACATATATGTCGAAA
>JAZUKB010000002.1:0-2591 GCA_045643085.1 Candidatus Cryptobacteroides sp. | reverse complement strand
TGAAAGAAGCAGAGAAGGGAATATCTTTTCCGACAGAAACGATTCTCAAGACATACGGCATAATGGATTCCCTGCCGGAGAACAAGAACAGTTTTGAACAGTTCCAGAAAATGATGAGCGTTCTGTTCACACTGTCGCTGTCGGAATTCAAAGTGCTTGCCAGCAGCTCTTTTACCAATACCAACAAAAGTGATGAGAGCAGAAGGATCCAGAAGGTTGCGGACTTTATCAATGCCAATTACACGAGGGTTATCAAACTTGAAGAGGTGGCATCAGAGGCTGGGATGAGTGCGGGCGCATTCTGTCGTTTCTTTAAGGAAAGGACGGGGAAGACATTGACATCATACATAATGGACGTGAGGCTTGGTGCTGCATCAAGAATGCTTATCGACACGTCGCCTTCAATTTCGGAGATCTGCTATGCTACCGGTTTCAATAATCTTTCAAACTTCAACAGATTGTTCATGAAGAACAAGGGGATGACTCCGAGAGACTTCAGGCAGATGTACAAAAAACACAAGTTCATAGTCTGATTTCCAGCAGAAACTTAATTTTTGTTAAAATTGCACGCATTATTGCTATAATAGTATTCCTTTGATAAAAGCATATGGCCTATATTTGTGTACTGTAAATTAAGTACATATGCCACTCTCAAAGAACACTATTACCAAGCATTTCGGAGCATTGTTTTTAGGCTCATTGCTGGCACTGAGCATGTCATGCTGCACTTCTCCATCGAAGTCCGTATGGTCTGCAGAGGACGGCAATATCCTCAAGGACGGCAGGTCCGAATATTTCATCGGCACCAATCTTTGGTATGCGGGCAGGCTTGCTGCGGACAGCAAGGGACGTGAGAGGCTGGGCAGGGAGCTTGATACTCTCAAATCATTGGGTATCACCAACCTCAGGGTGCTCGCCACAGAAGGTGAGGACATAGCGGGTCTTGAATATGCACTGGACCGTATGCAGGAGAGAGGCATGTGTGCCGTCCTTTTCCTGAACAACGCCTGGGAGTGGTCATATGGATTTGCGGACTACCTCGAAGCAGCAGGAACCGGCCACCAGCCGAGACCTGCCGTTGAAGGTTACTCCGAATATATGAAGGCTATGGCAGCCTTCAGTTCCAATGAAAAAGCCATCGAACTCAATCACAACTACATCCGCAATATCGTCTCCACGCTCAAGGACCATCCGGCCATTTTCAGTTGGCAGATATGCAACGAGCCGAGATGCTTCAGCGACCTGCCTGAAGTGCGTGATGCTTTCGTGAACTACATCCACAGCACGGCAGCTCTTATCAAGTCGATCGACCCCGTGCATATGGTCAGTACAGGCAATGAGGGGCAGATGGGCTGCGAAAGCGATATGGGGCTGTACGAAAGGGTGAACACCTGCGACGACATCGACTACATCACCATCCACATATGGCCCTACAATTGGAGCTGGGTCCGGGAGGATTCAGTAAACGACGGGATGGAGGAGGCCATCGTGAAAATCGGCAAATATATCGACGACCACCTGGAACTGGCTGTACGCCTCGGCAAGCCGCTTGTCATCGAAGAATTCGGCTATCCGAGAGACGGTTTCGGCTTTGATCGCGAATGCCCTGCAACGGGACGCGACAGGATTTATGATTGCGTTTTCTCCCGTATAGTCGAGTCTGCGCAGAATGGCGGGAATCTGGCCGGATGCAATTTCTGGGGCTGGGGAGGATTCGCCGAGCCGGCCCACGAAAGGTGGCAGGAAGGGGATGACCTTTGCGGTGACCCTGCACAGGAGCCTCAGGGGCTGAATTCTGTCTTCGCGACCGATGCCACCACGCTGGAAGTGATAACCGACGCTACGCGCAAACTGTCTGAAATGACACGTTTGCGCTATGAATTTTCTTCAGGGTGCCTGTTCACGGGTGAAGGCGCGAGGAACCTCACCGTCGAAGCAGTCAACCCAGGCGGAAAAGAAACCACTGTCAACCTGGCGCTCATAAGCGACCTCAGCCTGATGTCCGAAACCAAGGATACTGCTCTTTTCAAATCCGTATCCTTCAGTGACACATACACGACTGTCAGCTTCCCTCTCGAAGATGTCCAGCCGGGATTCTACCAGGTAAATCTCTCCTGGGACTCGGAAGGTCAGTCCGGCTCATTCGGCACCTTCAACATCGGATTTGACCCTGAGAAGATCGTCTCTCCACAGGACAAACGTCCGGACTTCGACGAATTCTGGAACTCCACCCTGGCGGAACTGGCCTCAGTCCCGATGGAGATCACCAGGGAGTTCTCACCTGAGCACAGTGATAGCCTCAGGAACAGCTACCGGGTGGAAATCACCTCTTTCAACGGAGAGAAAATGGGCGGGATCCTCTGCGAACCGGTCAAGGAAGGCAAATATCCTGTTTACATTGATTATATGGGCTATGGCGCCGACCCATACTGGTACGATCCGTCAGCAGCTCCTGACGCGATAGAGTTCCTCGTGAGCGTCCGCGGCCAGGGCATATTCAAGGACGGCAGCGACAGATGGATTGACCGCGGTCTGGATTCTAAGGAGAATTTCTACTACCGCGGAGCATTCTGCGACGTGGTCAGGGCCGT
>JAZUKB010000001.1:0-1876 GCA_045643085.1 Candidatus Cryptobacteroides sp. | reverse complement strand
ACCTCGTCACCCTCGGAAGGAAGATCCACGTAAGTGATGTCTCCCATTTCCTCCTGCGCGAAATCCGACACACCGATAATTGCGACGTTGCCGTCAACCTTGACCCATTCGTGTGACTCACTGTAGAGGAGTCCTTCGATAATCTTGCTCATAGCCTTACTTCTTATAGTTTGTTTGATAAAATCTTTTCTTCACGACTTCTCCGGGGAAGACTTTCTTGCGGATACGGATCCAGACAGGGGTGCCGAGAGCCGAATATGCGCTGTCCACGAGAGCGAAGCAGATGCTCTTGTCGAGGCTGATCGAATGGTAGCCGGTGGTAACGACACCGATCTGAGTGCCGTCCTCAAGCTCCACGGGATAGCCTGCGCGGGGAATGGCCACATCGTGCAGTTCGATACCGACAAGCTTCTTGGGAGCGCCCTGGGCCTTCTGTGCGGCGAGAGCCTCCTTGCCTATGAATTCATCCTTGTCAAGCTTGCAGAACATTGACAGTCCGGCGACAACGGGAGATATCTCAGCGCTGAGTTCATCACCGTATAGAGGCAGACCGGCCTCGAAACGGAGGGTGTCGCGGCATCCGAGTCCGCAGGGAGCCACACCGTCAGCGAGCAGTTCGTCCCAGAGATAAACGATATTCTCAGGGGTAGCATAAATCTCGTATCCGTCCTCTCCGGTATAGCCTGTGCGGCTGATGATGACCCTGTTGCCCTTGTCGTCCTCAGCGTCGGCGTAGGTGTAGAACTTGAGATTCCTGATCTCAACCTCGGCCTCGGTACCGTCCAGTCCGAGCAGGCTGACGACCTCATCCTCTGCGCCGGGGCCCTGAATGGCCAGCTGTCCCCAGAAATCAGACTGATTGTCAATCTTGACGTCGAAGCCTTCGGCATTCTTCAGGAGCCATTCCTCATCCTTCTCGATGTTGGCCGCATTGACGACGAGCAGATAGCTGTTCTCCTCGAACTCCTTGTAAACGAGAAGGTCATCGACTACGCCACCGTCGGGATAGCACATCATACCGTACAGGATCTTGCCTTCCTCAAGGTTCGTGACATCATTGGTGAATACGTGATTGACAAATGCCTTCGCATCGGGTCCGGTGACGAAGATCTCGCCCATGTGCGAAACGTCGAACACGCCTACGGCCTTGCGTACCGCATTGTGCTCTTCTGTGATGGAACTGTACTGGATGGGCATATCGAATCCCGCGAAGGGACTCATCTTGGCGCCCAATGCCAAATGCTTGTCGTGCAGACAAGTGGTTTTGATGTTGTCAGCCATATTATTTGATTATTTCCAAATCTTTTTTGAGGATGAGCTTGGGATCCATCATCGACACCTTCTGGAAAAGACGGACCCTGTTGCCGAGCGAGAGATACACTTTGTCTTCGTGCTTGCCCTTCCTCCACCATTTGTAAAAGCCTACGGGATCGGTCTCGAAGGGGATGCTGGCCACGATGCCGGTACTGTATCCGGGATAGTCAATCACCAGCTTGAGACCCATGAAACGCTTGAAATACTCCGGATCGGCTCTCCTGAGCTTGCTGACGAGGGGATTCAGAACTTCAATCTCGTCAACCTGAAGGGTTTTCTCCCTGATTACCATTCTGTGTATCCTGACAGGGTCATAATTGATCCAGACGCCCATCTTCAAAGTCTTGGGTCCTTCCTCGGTATCGAGGGTCAGTTCGTCCATCGAATAATAGACTTTCTCGGAATCGAGGGGATATATCTCTTCAGCCATAGTGGAATTGTATCAAACAAATATAGTCATTATTTTTCAATTTGCTATATTTGCGATGATGAAAATGTACATTCTACTATTGTCAGATGCCTTTTTGGACGAGAATTTCTCTTCCGGGACAGCCATCGGCCT